>DATKYC010000178.1:0-3502 GCA_035528695.1 Acidobacteriota bacterium
TTTCATTGGCACTTCCTGTCTTGACCCAGACCTGGATGGCTGCAACGGGGAAACTGTGGTCCTCCTTTAGGATTACGGTGAATCCATTATCCAGGACGAATCTTTGAGCCCCTTCGGTTACCGAGGTTGCGTTTAGGTGAGACGGAAGCGCCGTGGCAGCAACAGCCCAGACAAGGATATAGATGATGATCTTGATGAGCCGTGGTGACTTTTGCGATACTCTATTTTGTAACGCTTTCAAGAGATTAGCCTCCTTATCGCGAAACCCTAAACCATTAGGTTTTTCATCATGGGTTTTTTCCCTTGACATACTATATATTGTATCTAAAATGAAGATCTCACGCTATATAATAGGCCTAGAACGGCATATGAAGGCGTTAAAGCGGCCCGGATCTTTGCCTTCCGTGGGCAATATTCCTTGGTGCCGATTCTAGCATTAGGAGTCGCCATCGGATGAGCTTAAATCCTTTAGCATCTTTGGTATAGACATTAATTCTTAAGAATATAAAGTTGATCAATCATCATTCAAGGATCTCGCAGGAGAAACTCAATGGGTCAAGGTGGGAAAATCTTA
Source organism: Acidobacteriota bacterium (assembly GCA_035528695.1). Lineage (GTDB taxonomy): Bacteria > Desulfobacterota > DSM-4660 > Desulfatiglandales > Desulfatiglandaceae > DATKYC01. The sequence continues at coordinate 575 of DATKYC010000178.1, forward strand.
ATCACAGAAGAAGGGACCTTCGATCTGACCGCCTATAAATTGGATGATCACCGGTTTCTTGATCTCCTGGTAAGAGAGAATCCCATCAATACAGACCAGGCCATGGACATCAGCCGATCTCTGCAGGAACAAATCGCCACCATGGATCTTCAGGCTGTCACTATGCCCATAATTGAGAAGATTGTCGAGGCAAAGTTGCAAGAATTTGGGCTTAGCAAGGCCTCACCGATCCGGCTGGATAAATCCATTTTTGTAAAGGGGCTGGTCCTTTCTGACAATGCGAAGAGGGTGCTGGAGAGGAGATACCTTAAGAGAGACGATAAAGACAGAATTGTTGAGACACCCGAACAGATGTTTAGGAGGGTGTCCCACCACATCGCGAAGGCGGAGAAGAGGTATGGGGATGCCTCCCACGTGAAAAGCGTGGAGGGAATTTTTTGCGAGATGATGACCGAGTTTAAATTCTTGCCCAATTCACCAACGTTGATGAACGCGGGATTGAGCCTAGGTCAATTAGCAGCCTGCTTTGTATTGCCCGTGGAAGATAGTATGGAGGGGATTTTTGATTCTTTAAAGAATGCCGCGCTTATACATAAGTCCGGTGGCGGCACAGGGTTTTCTTTCTCCCGGCTGAGGCCAAAAAACAGCAAGGTTGGAACCACAGGCGGTGTGGCTTCAGGGCCAGTTTCTTTTATGAAGATTTTTAACACCGCCACCGAACAGGTTAAGCAGGGGGGCACGCGCCGGGGAGCCAATATGGCCATTCTGCGGGTTGATCACCCAGACATTATTGAATTCATCTATAGCAAGAAGGATAATAGAGAGCTCAATAATTTTAATATCTCGGTCGCTGTAATTGATGCCTTCATGGAAGCGATGAAGCAGGGAGACAGCTACGAGCTGATTGACCCCAGAAGTGACAGTAAGGTCGCAGAGCTGAATGCCGCTGACGTGTATCGGTCCATGGTGAAACAGGCTTGGGAAAGTGGGGATCCGGGCATCATATTTTTGGACCGGGTTAATAGAGATAATCCCACACCTTTCTTGGGTGAAATAGAAAGCACTAATCCCTGTGGGGAGCAGCCACTGCTGCCTTTGGAGGCCTGCAACCTTGGATCAATCAATCTGGCCAAGTTTGTTGTTAAGGACGACAAAGGGCAGACCATCGATTACGAGGGCCTCAAAGAGCTCGTCTGGTTGGCTGTACGTTTTCTGGATGATACCATCGATATGTCGAAATATCCCTTGCCAGAAATCGATAAGATGGTAAAAGGCAATCGAAAAATTGGTCTGGGTGTGATGGGTCTCGCAGATATGCTGTATCAGCTGGAGGTTCCCTATAACTCGGAGAAGGCCCTTGAGATAGCCGAAGAGGTTATGGGTTTCATTCAGAACGAGTCCCACGAGGCCTCTAAATTTCTGGCCGAAGAAAGAGGTGCTTTCCAAAATTTCGATAAAAGCATTTTCAAAGACAAGGAAGACTGCGCTTACAGAAATGCGACCACCACCACTATCGCTCCCACCGGCACATTGAGTATTATAGCAGGGTGTTCAAGCGGCATTGAGCCCTTGTTTGCCATTAGCTTTGTGAGGCGGGTCATGGACAATGACGAGCTCCTGGAGGTGAACCCCTATTTTGAAAGCGTGGCCAGAGAAGGGGGTTTTTATAATAGAGAGTTGATGGACATAATTGCCCAGAAGGGCAGTATCAGGGGTATAGAGGAGATCCCTGAGGAGGTAAGGAAGGTTTATGTGACTGCACACGATGTGTCCCCCGAGTGGCATATCCGCATGCAGGCCGCCTTTCAAAAATACACCGACAATGCGGTCTCAAAGACGGTCAATCTGCCTCGGGATGCAACTGCAGATGATGTGTTGAATATTTACAACCTGGCTTATGAACTGGGTTGTAAAGGGGTTACCATATACAGAGACGGAAGCAAGAAAAATCAGGTGCTCTCGTTCACTGCCGAAGATAGGCTGGACGATGTGTTCATGACGGCTGTCAAAAGGCGGCCGGAGACACTAGAAGGGTTCACCACTAAGATGGTAACCGGTATGGGTAACCTGTATGTGACGGTTACAGAATATGAAGGGCGTCCCTTTGAAGTTTTTGCGACCATTGGTAAATCGGGTAGGTCGACCACTGCCAAGACCGAGGCTATAGGCCGGCTCGTCTCTCTGTCACTCAGGGCTGGCGTAAGGGTAGAAAAAATTGTTGAGCAGTTGAAAGGTATTGGCGGGGAGTACCCTGTATTTCAGAAGGATGGACTAGTCCTCTCAGTGCCGGACGCCATCAGCCGGGTCCTTGAGAAAAGGTATCTTCAAACCAAATCGCCCAATAAAAGCGGCAAATACGAAAACGGCCTTCTTGGAGAGATTTGTCCGGAATGCGGCCAGACCATAAGTTTCGAAGAAGGCTGTATGACCTGCCATTTCTGCGGCTTTACCAAGTGTGGCTAAGCCCTCTTCACCTCGCTTGGGTCTAACGCATTTAATTAAAGGTGATTATCCCTTGCGGGTCCTCTGTTTTGAATCCGTCCTTTATTATCCCTATGCATTTTATCTCGGGGTAAGATCAGAGGCTATCATCTGCCTTTGGAAAGAACTGCACCCTTAGTGATTGACACCTTTATTTCACTAGTTCAATCCCTTTTAATGCAAAACCTCCTCCTTGGGTGGAGAGGTGTAAATATTGAATGGTTGCAACACAAGGGCGACATCCATTAGTTGAAAGGTTGTGCGAGGGATGGTATTATCAAATGTCAACTTCCAGAGAAAAGGGTGCTAGCGAGGAAGGATTATGAGGATATTGGTCACTGGCGGTGCAGGTTATATTGGGAGCCATACCTGCCTTGAATTACTACAAGCAGGGTATGAGGTTATCGTTGTGGATAATCTCTCTAATAGCAGCGAGGAATCATTAGA
>DATKYC010000179.1:0-6502 GCA_035528695.1 Acidobacteriota bacterium
TGAGATTCAGGAATTTGAATTGAAGCCGATCTATTTCGACTTCGACAAATCGGTTTTAAGACCCGAAGCCCAGGCCATTTTAAGGAAGAAGGCGGAATGGCTCATGGCCAATACCAAATTCTCCATCGTGATTGAAGGAAACTGCGATGAAAGGGGTACCAACGAATACAACCTTGCCTTAGGGGAAAGAAGGGCGATTACGGCGAAGAACTTCCTCGTTTCTATGGGTGTTTCTATGGATCGGGTCTCGACGATAAGCTATGGGGAAGAAAAACCGGCCGACCCCGGACATAATGATAAGGCCTGGGCCAAAAACCGCAGGGATGAATTCAAGGTGAAATAATTCAGGATGGGAAAGAAGAAAAGGTCTTCGATCAATGTGCAGTGGGTATAACCATGGGTTTTCCATGAAAAGATTTTCGGCTTTTTTCAGATGGGAGCCCATTGATGACCGACACGAGAAAGGCCGCAAGATAGGGAAGAGATTGAACTACCAGGGCTGCCGACCACAGAAGGGATCCGGGAGTCTCCTTGCCCTGTGTTAGGGCCACGCCCAGAGAGGCAACCCAGAGGCCAAGGGCCAGAGATAGTTCTTCACTTGCAACCACAAAGGCCTGAACGAGCGCAGGCCGGTTTTCGCACTTGGGGGTCCTGAAAAAAGGCATATCCTTCGTGAAAAATCCCAGGATAACCGCCTTGGCAATGGTATGGGAAAGGGACAAGCCGGCCAGGGCCGCTGCCGTTGTTTCCCATCTGGTTGCCCCCACCCTTGTACGGTAGATATGGGCCATCTTGACCACCTTAAAGAAAAAGAGGGCCATGGGAGGAATGGTGAATATCGCCAGAGGAGGGTCCACATGGTTTGGATCCATGATAATCGCCGCCGACCAAATGAGTGCCCCAGCCGTGTAGAATAGGTTCAATCCATCGGCCAGCCAGGGTAGCCATCCAGCCAAGAAGTGGTAGCGCTGCCCAGGAGTCAACCGGCTCTGTTCACACCCCAGAAACTCTTTAGCATGGCGGCGCATGATCTGAACGGCCCCATAGGCCCAGCGGAAACGCTGCTTTTTGTAATCCAGGAAGGTATCCGGGATCAAGCCTTTTCCGTAGCTCGTCTCCACGTAGGCGGATTCATAACCGTGTTCAAAGATCCTCAGCCCCAGCTCTGCATCCTCTGTAATACACCACTCCGCCCATCCCCCCACTTCCCGCAGGACCCGCGCACGAATCATGGTCATGGTTCCGTGTTCGATGATGGCATTGCGTTCGTTGCGGGTCACCATGCCTATGTGGAAGAAGCCCTGGTATTCGGCATAGCACATGGCTTTGAAAAGATTTTCCCCGCCATCCCGGTAATCCTGAGGGGCCTGCACAAGGCCAATCTCTGGCCTAACAAAATGTGGAACCAAGTCCGCAAGCCATGACGGCTGGACCTGATAGTCGCTGTCAATGACCGCTATGATCTCTGCATCCTGGGCCGTGTGCATCAGAGCGAAATTAAGTGCTCCGGCCTTGAATCCTGACAAGGGGTCCACATGAAAAAACCGAAACCGCTCTCCCAGGGCTCGGCAATGGGCCTCCACCGGCTTCCACATGGCCGGGTCCTTGGTGTTGTTGTCAATGACAAGCACCTCAAAGTTCGGGTATTTCAAACAGGCAACGGCATTGAGCGTTTCTATCATCATTTCCGGGGGTTCGTTGTAGGCAGGGACATGGATACTGACCTTGGGCAAGAACGTCTCCCCGCCTGCCGGGGGCCGAGAAGGGCCAAAAAACCTTCTCCGTCTCGTGACCCAGTTGGACTCGGCCCATTCGTGGGCCTCGGTCAAAATAACCAGATTTATGCCCAGGAAACCCATGGATAGGACAATCCCCACGGTGACCGTAAAGGGGGTGAGATATTGGTTTGCATAGTCATAGGCGACCCAGACGATCCCCGCCCCCACACCATGGGCCGTTGCCGCAAGAAAACTCCTGGCTCTATTTCTGAGAGTCCCTCCATCGATCAAGAGCATCCAGAGGGCAAGGGCTGCAAGGACCACGGAGGCCGCGGCCAGGATCTTCCATTGAGCAACCCTAACGATAGGCTCTGTAAAGGCAAATTTCTGGTTCCTGTATACGTCGTACACACCCCAGTAGGCACCCACGGCACCTTCGCTCTCGCTCTTCCAGGGCTGATCAAAGGCCTCCATCAGGTAGTAGTCATACTTGGCCACGTGGGCCTTTTCAAGGAAACGCCGCAGAAAGATCGCCTGACTGGCCTGAGAGGCGACTGCACTTCTGCGGGTCCTGCCGTTGCTAGGCCAACCCACCTCGGCCAGGACAATGGGCCTGCCAGGGAAGAGTCCATGGAGAAGGTTGTATTTGTCAATCACGTGTTCAATGGCAATATCCAGATGGACACCCTCCCAATAGGGCAGCATGTGTGCGCCGATGAAGTCAACATGGTTCCCCAACTCCGGGTGTTTCCTCCAGACGTGCCAGGGTTCGGCCGTACTCACTGGAACTCTTAGGGCAAAACGGACTTTGTCTAAATAGAGGATCAACTGCGCGGGTGACAGTTCCCCCCTGAGCACGGTCTCATTTCCCACGAATACCCGGACGACGTTTTTGTGCCTTCTGGCGATCTCAATGAGTTTCTCGACCTCCCTTTCATTTTCCTGGTGATCTGACGTCAACCATGCCCCCAGGGCCACGGTCATACGGTATTTTCCAGCAAGCCTCGGGATTTCGGCGAGGCTGCCTCCCACACCGTAAGAGCGGATGGATCGGACCTTGCCATCCAGAAGGGCAAGGTCCGCTGTGATCTGCTCCACGGCAGGATATTTCCCAACCGCCGGATCATTTCCCATGTGCAGAGGGGAGAAGGACACGCCCTCCACCATCTTGGGCCAGGACGGTTCATGGGTTGGCCGGTTTCCAATAGCCCAGATGGCAATCGTTGCAGTTGCAAATGCGGCCGCAATAAAGATGTTGACAAACCAAAGACTTCTCCTAGCTCCCCCCTTGGCTTGCGATTTCGTGTCCCCTATACCCTCTTGGACTCCGTTATATTCTTTTGAGGGAGACTCCCTTCGGTTCCATAGTTGCCTTATCCATTTAGCGTTCATAGGACTCCCTTTCAGTTTACTGAAAGATACCTCATTATTCTCACGGATATTTACTCCAAATGCGCGTTTGGGCATGGCCTCAGGCGTCGTCTCGCCTACAAAGCCCCATCAAAGCCCTTTTCTATTGCCTCATAAAAAAAGCACAACCCCCTCTCAGCAGGATTATGCTTTCGTGCTCGGTATCCAGGAGAATGGCATTGTCCCCTTTGCCGGCTATTTCACCTTTAAACCTAGAAACACGCCAACTTCCGGATCGTTCTCCGCCAAGAAAAAACCCGTGTGAACGATAGGACGTATGTTCACCACGGGAAACAACCCTCACCAACAAAACCCTTTGCATCAAGACTCGTTTCTACTGCCCCCAAGAAGACATCCTCCGGGATCAAAGAAACGGATCCTGATTTTTACAGTGTTAGAATATAATGCAAATATCCCGTTAGTCAAGTCCAACGAACGGTCTCCCATCAGATCCTACCTTGTGGGGATTTCCGAGACATGTGATTATGTATGCTGAATTAAACCTAATTCTTGTGATTTCTAAAGCAACTCGCGCAAGGCTGAAAGTCAGCACATGCTAAGTTTGAAAAACATGTAAGCATAACAAGATGTTGTCTGATATTTCCCTGGTCCTAGTTTGCCCTTGACACGCATGAACCCCTCTTCTATAGTACCCACGTTAGTAATCGAGTTTCTATGTAACCTACCCTATGGATAACTACAGCGTGATCTTGGTTCTTCGCCGGCCTTAGATCAAAGCCAACCCGCTATCGACATCACTGATAGAAAGATTAGGTGTGAAATTGAGAGGAGTCTTTTATGCCCAGACGTAGCGATATTAAGAAGGTGATGATTATCGGTTCGGGGCCGATCGTTATCGGTCAGGCCTGTGAGTTCGATTATTCCGGAACACAGGCCTGCAAAGCCCTCCGCAAGCTCGGGTATGAGGTGGTGCTGGTCAACTCAAACCCTGCAACCATCATGACCGATCCCGGAATGGCCGATGTCACCTATATTGAGCCACTCAACTTACAAACGATGGCAGAGATTGTGGAGAAGGAACGTCCCGATGCCCTTCTTCCCAATCTTGGAGGACAGTCAGGCCTGAACCTATCCTCTGAACTGGCACGTACCGGTGTGCTTGAAAAATATGGGGTCAAGGTGATTGGGGTCGAGGTGGATGCCATCGAGCGGGGAGAGGATCGAATCGCCTTCAAAGAGACCATGAATCGCCTTGGTATCGAAATGCCGAAGAGTAACCCCGCTTACACTGTTGAAGAGGCTGAGAAGATTGCAGAGGAGCTCGGCTACCCGGTGGTGATCAGGCCCGCCTATACCATGGGAGGAACCGGCGGAGGCCTGGTCTACAATGTGGAAGAGTTGCGGACCATCGCGAGTCGAGGTATTGCAGCGAGCCTGGTAGGGCAGATCCTCGTAGAAGAATCGGTTCTGGGATGGGAGGAATTGGAGCTTGAGGTGGTGCGCGATGCAAAAAACCAGATGATCACTGTCTGCTTTATCGAGAACGTGGATGCAATGGGCGTCCACACCGGTGACTCATTTTGCACCGCCCCCATGCTTACCATTGACCCTGAGCTCCAGGCAAGGCTTCAGAAGCATTCCTACGATATTGTGGAGGCAATAAGGGTAATCGGGGGGACTAACATCCAGTTTGCACATGACCCAAAGACCGGACGGGTTGTGGTAATCGAGATCAACCCCCGTACTTCACGTTCTTCCGCGCTAGCGTCAAAGGCTACCGGTTTTCCCATAGCCCTTATCTCCGCCATGCTGGCAGGCGGCCTGACCCTGGACGAGATTCCCTACTGGAGGGAAGGGACCCTGGATAAATACACGCCGTGGGGCGATTACGTGGTGGTCAAATTCGCTCGCTGGGGATTTGAAAAATTTAAGGGTGCTCAGGATAAACTGGGCACACAAATGCGGGCCGTAGGCGAGGTGATGAGCATTGGCAAGACCTATAAGGAGGCATTCCAGAAGGCCATTCGCTCTCTTGAGATAAATCGCTATGGTCTGGGTTTCGCCAAAGACTTTAATAAAAAATCCCTCCAGGACCTGCTCGACCTCCTGGCCGAGCCCTCAAGCGAGAGGCAGTTTATTATGTATGAGGCACTGAGGAAGGGCGCAAGCATTCAAACCCTTAGTGATAAGACCTTTATTAAGCCATGGTTTATTGAGCAGATGAAGGAACTGGTGGAGCTGGAGGAGAAGATCCTCCAATACAGGGGAAGGGAATTGCCCGACGCGCTTCTCACACAGGCGAAAAAGGACGGATTTTCAGACCGCTACCTTTCTCAGCTCCTCAAGATTCCGGAAAATGATATCAGGGCAAGGCGCAAATCCCTCGGTGTTGTTCAGGGATGGGAGCCGGTGCCTGTGAGCGGTGTAGAGGATGCCGCATATTATTACTCTACCTATAATGCCCCCGATAAGGTACCAACCAGTGACAGGCGCAAGATCATGGTATTGGGTGGAGGCCCCAACCGCATCGGCCAGGGGATAGAGTTCGATTACTGTTGCGTCCACGCAGCCTTTGCGCTCCGGGATGAAGGGTTTGAGACAATCATGGTCAACTGCAATCCCGAGACTGTTTCGACCGACTACGACACCTCGGACAAGCTCTATTTCGAGCCGCTCACGGTCGAGGATGTCTTGAGTATCTACGAGAAGGAAAAGCCGGAAGGCGTTGTCGTTCAGTTCGGGGGGCAAACACCCCTTAACATTGCCAAGGAGCTCTCTGAGGCAGGCGTCAGGATCATAGGCACATCGCCTGATGCCATTGACCTGGCCGAGGATAGAGACCGGTTTCGCCAGATGATGCACAAGCTGGGGATCCCGGAGCCTGAATCAGGCATGGCAAGTACCCTGGAAGAGGCGCTCGAGGTTGCGGAAAGCATCGGGTATCCCCTTATGGTAAGGCCGTCCTACGTGCTTGGAGGACGTGCCATGGAGGTGGTCCATGATGAGGAAATGCTCAAGCGCTATATGGCAGCCGCGGTGGATGTATCCCCGGAACGCCCCATCCTGATCGACAAGTTCCTGGAGAACGCAATCGAGGTTGAGGCAGACGCCATTGCCGACGGCACAGATGCCTTTGTCCCTGCTGTCATGGAGCATATTGAGCTCGCAGGCATCCATTCGGGTGACTCGGCCTGCGTGATACCCCCGATCAGCATACCTCCCAAGCACCTCGCCACCATATATGAATACAACAGAAAAATTGCGATCGAGTTGAACGTGGTGGGCCTCATGAATATCCAGTACGCCATTGCTCAGGATATGGTCTATATCCTTGAAGCCAATCCCAGGGCATCGCGGACCGTCCCCCTTGTCTCAAAGATCTGCAACATCTCAATGGCGCGCGTTGCCACCCA
>DATKYC010000180.1:0-6174 GCA_035528695.1 Acidobacteriota bacterium
GTGCTCTTTCAGCAGCAAGAAATGCTTTCTTATCTGTATTTAAGAAATAGTAATTTGTAAACAACTTGTGATCTCCAACGTATACAGCACCTGGGTGAACCTGTGGTTTACTGCTATATCTGACTTCTTGAACCTCACCAAAAACTTGTGATATCAAACCATTAGACCCAAGCTCTCAAGCCATACGGAAACAAATCAGAATGTAGAAGGAGGAGGGCACTTCCCGCACTACCATGATTGATAAAGAGACCCGGAAGAAACTGAAGCAGATTAAAAAAGGATAAGCCAACTGAAAAAGCAAATTAAAAAGATCGAGTTTCGTCCCTGCCACAACGATTCAGAGCCGAAACAAAAAGATAAGGGCATTAAAACCCTTTATCTTTTTACTGACGAGCCGCCGCGGGGAAAATATCTTCCAGAACTCTTCCAGGCCTTATACCTCCCTCCTGGCTCTTGTGCCGGGCAACATGTTCCTTGAATAGCTTGAACAAATCAAACCGACTTTTTAAACCCTGGCTGAAGCCCTCCTCCACAATCAACTCCTGAGAGATAAGATCCATTTGGTCCTTAAATATATCCTCTGGAAACTTTTGGCTCTCCTTGATTCTGTTGATGTAAAATTGCACAAAATTATCAATCTCCGCATCAACCATACTAATAGTTTCCATTGCCTTGGTTACATTGCCGTCTAATGCCTCGAGGACCGATTCAGGCACAACGTTCGTCTGCATGAACTTCAGCCTGTCAAGCTCATATATCATCACCTGGCGCCGCATGGAATAACCGAGCACCGATTCAGCAGTGAATAGTGCGCTCCGGATTATGGCCTTAACCGTTTCCGCTTGCTGGTCTGCGCGTGTCATCAGGTTCTTCTTGCTGTCTAATCTCATCACCAGCCCTGATGGCTTTTTATCCTCTTTAGCCTGGCGCCTTTTTGTGCCTGCTGTAATCCATTCCTTACCGAGGGTCTCGTAGCGATCCCGGGGAGTGACGATTGCTGACAGCACTACCCTGAACCCTAAATCGGTGCTGCGGAAAGCACCGTCTTCGAGGAAAAAGGGCATCTCTTCGCGTCGCCCCGGCATGATCTCAGCCGTCCTCCTTCGGTAGCTGCCTCCTTTAGCGATAAAGCCACCGGTTGCACCGTGTAGCCTGAAGCCCAATGAAAACCGAAATGGGTCCAGAACCATTTCGGCGGCATTTCCAGCAGTATCAAAAAGGCCCAGTGGATTAGAACACTTCGAGCCGATCCAGGACAGTTTTTCAGGTGGTTTAGCCGCTCCCGGCTCAGTGAATACGGCATAGTCGCCGTAAGGCTGGCCATTTAAAGGGAAAAACTCCTCCTGGTTTATCTGTGATTCACTTACCATATGTCCGCCACGAGCAGCGTATTCCCACTCTGCTTCGGTAGGGAGGCGAATGTATCCAAAACGCCCGCCAGAAAAATGAGGTAGCGAGTCAAGTGAATTTTTCAGGAGCCACTCGGTATAGCGTCGAGTGAAATCGATGGCCTCGAACCACGAGATGCCGGTTTTCGGTCGCGGGTCATCAACTGTAAGGGATCCGTTTAAACCGGGACACTCATTGTCCATGACCGCCTTCCATTGAAAGTTGGAAATCTCGTACTTACCAATGAAATAGTAAAATCCGGTTGCCGTGTTGTCGTTGGGGTTGGGGCATCGACCATCACCCCTTTTGGTCAATGTGGCAAGTTTGGTTCTCCAAGTCTCAGGTAAATCCTGTAACGTGAAGGGTCCAGACACCGCTGCCTTGCGCCTGCCCTCCATAAAGCCATGGCTTCCGCGACCGCAGTCTACGCACCCGAGATCGAGCCTCAAATCTCCGAAAAACCCTTCAGCAGGAACACAGACGTGTCGCAGTACAAGTTTTCCACCACATGGCATCGGCAGTTCGATGTCTGTCTCTGAGGGATTGGGGTCCATTGTATTTTGTAAAGTTGGAACAAGCCGGGACATGCCGCGTTGAGGAGTGGGACACTCCTTGGCGTGGACAGGCAAGGCCACGAGGGCCAGGGCTATGCCAATAACCAACGCCGCAGTCAAAGAAAACCTCTGCTCCGCTGGGCTAAACATCGCGGATGACCTCTGAAGGTTCTATCTTTGCTACCCGAAAGGCGGCATAGGCCGAAGCCATTATCGACATGGCCACAGTAAAGCCCAGGGCAACTGTCAAGTGCCCCAGCGATAGCCGGCACACGTATTCACCCGCAGAAAGGTATTGGGAAAACAGGCGGTTGATCAACACTTCTACTACCAGATAAAAGCAAATGGCCGTGACAGTGCCAAGGATGCTCGTTGCCAACGACTGGACGATGGGGAACCAGACAATGCTGCCTGTGGAAAAACCTATCAATCGCGTAACTCCAAGATGCCGGCTTTTCCTGTTCACGCTGGCCAGGACGTTGCTCGCCATGGAGGCAAAATAGCCGAACACCGCCACTATGGCGATGAGTCGGAAGATGAGTGTGAATGACCGATCCAGGCTCTGGACTACCTCTATTTCTTCGACTTTTGCATAGACCTCCAGGCCCTGCTCAAAAAACATGTCGCGCAATGTCGCCACATCATAGATGGAACGGGCATAAAGACGGAAACTCGGATACTCCCTCGGTCCGGGTGGACGCGCTTGACCCGGCCAGCCGAAGGCCTCAGTGCCACGGCCGTCACGGTAGTCTTCCGTTGCTTCTAACAGCCCCAGCCTAACGAAAGCTGCCTCCCGCGGGAAGGCCTCGATGGGAAGAACCGCAGCCACTTTCAGCCTGATCGTCACCTGTTCTTTGATCCCTGCGACCGACCGCCCGACCCGTCCGATCACCTCCTGTCCTGCTGCTACATTGAGCTTTCGGGCCGCAGTGTTCGATAGCGCGACAGAGGTTTCATTTTTTGGGACACGCCCCCATTTCTCCAACAAAGGGTCGCCTTCTCCCGTCGGAATCAAGTCTACTACAACAGAATGAGGTTTTTCCCCCTCCCCATTGTAAAGGACCATGCTTGCCGCAATCGAGCGCGTCTGGGGTATGACGAAGGCCACACCGGGGCGCTTGGCTGCCACAGAAAACCAGTCTTCCCCGTACCGTCCGCTTCCTATAGGCGTGACTTCCCGGTTTCGCGGATCTTCGATCAATCGATCCGCCATGGTGTTGATAATTCCGCTCTTTACGCCGAAAAGCAGCAACAAAGGCGCCAGCACAGCCGCCAACCCAAGCACTGCACATACAGATAGCAACCTTTCATGGAAATAGTCTTTTAGGGATAACCGTATAATGGTTTCAAAGCCGCGTTTATGTCCACCCCTGTTTAGCCGCATACTGTAGCCCGTACGGTTCCATCAGTTGCGTCTTGTTTCAGTTGGAACTCTACGCGACGGAAGCCGCGTTCGTCCACACGTCGCCAGTCATGTGTCGCCACGATCAAGGTAACATGGTACTCGTCAACCAGGTTGGTGAACATACCCATAATTTCCTCCGCATTGATCGGATCGAGCGATGCAGTCGGTTCGTCGGCAATGACCACCGAGGGCTTGTGTGCCATGGCCCTGGCGATGGCTACCCTCTGCCGTTCGCCTACGGACAATTGGCCCGGAAGTTTTTCCAGGTGACGTCCTATGCCCAGCCGTTTGGCCACCGTCTCTACTGCGTCTTGCACCGGAAGACCAAGGCCCTGGCGGGTCAGGCCGATGTTGTCGCGTACTGAAAGAAAAGGGAAAAGACCGCCAGTTTGAAGCACATAGCCCATGTGGAGCATCCGTGCAGAGGCGAGGGCGTTCAGATCCTTGTGCCTCCAGGCCTTAATCACGTCCAACCGTTCATCTTGCCTTGCAAGGAAGGCGAATTCTGTGGCACTATCAGGCCGAAGCACCATGGCCAGCAGGTCAAGCAAAGTGCTTTTACCGCAGCCGCTGAACCCTACCAGGGCCACTTTTTCTCCCTGGCAAATCGTCAACGCCGGCACCGTCAGGGCGAAGCCATGTTCCCCTGCCCAGTGTTTAGTCACTTCCTCAAGACGAAATACGTGGCTGTTTTTTGCCACATTGGCTCCAGGTGACGGCATTGTTGTCTCTTTTTTATCAACCGGCTGGGTGTTATGTCCGGAAAAGATTACCATTAATTCTAATTATACGCCTCGGAAATTCTACAACTTATGGAAATTATAGGTATTTACTGAGGTTTGGTAATCTTGGCTCACACATGGAATAATGGAATGGTGGAATAATAGAATGATGTAAATTCGTCTTCTACCGAATGGATTAGATCCGAATTTCTCATTTCTCTTATGGTCTGTCAACTTGATTTTCCCAATAACCCATTCCGTCAATTTCCCAAAACCCATTATTCCAGTCCCGCTTTAGCGGGATTCCAACATTCCAATTGGGGCGAAGCCCCTGATTTCGACCCCACGGTCCTGCCAGGTGAAAGCCATAATTAGAATTGCAGCAAGAGTGCCCCCTCATGGGTCATGGCATCATGCTCAATGGCACCCGATAGACCGAATCCCCGGGATCAACATCCCCGAAGCTTACCCAGTTTGAAACGTCGTTGTGATATTGTTCATATCTCTTAATTTTGGACTTTAAGTCATCAACAATAGCCTGCTGCTCACCGACGCTCAACCGGTACCAATCGTCTTCCGTCAACCGCATGATGCTACTGCGGTAAGGAAGATCATCAAGAAATTCGGCAAGAAAGCCCAACTGCCCCAGGTTTTGATCGGGGCTCTTGGCGAATCTGGCAGGATCGCGCGATGTCTGGGCGGCGGCCGACAAAATGCTCTGGAAAAAGTCCCTGGCCCCAGTTCGCTTGGTTCTCTGCGCCTGGTCAAGGACCACTTTCATACGGTGGTGCAGATCGCTAAGTTGATTTTTGGTCAATAGTACAGTCACCTGGAAAGTGGGCGTATCCGGTCGTGCCAGGTCCATGTCCGAGACCCAGGAGGTGACCACCTCGGGCGCTCTGACACCGCCGCGCCGACCTAAATATTCGAGCTGCATGGCATACCCTAATATAGCCGCCTTGCCCACCGCATCTTTGGCAGCATCGCCTTTAGCGGATGATAACTGGGTAGGCAACTGCAGGCGCTCACCGCCGGCGGTGGCCCGCACTAACCCCACCATTTGCCCTGCTACACCTTCTACCACACGCCCGAACCCCTTAACTCCAGCTTCTGTTTGGCTCGCTTCTATGGGCACATAAAGATCTCCGATTGTGGGATCAGAATGCCTGGTCAAGACCCTGTATTGGTTCCCGGCAAATGTATGATTATTGGGTTTCTGGTTTTTGCCAGCAGGGGTTTTAAGGTGTAAGGCAAAAACCTTTACACCCTTGGCCTCGGCCATGTCGGCCATCTCGGCCTCATTCATGCCTGTGGAGGAATACGGGTCGTCGTTACGGATGGCACCGGCATCTGAAATAAGGAAAATCAGCCGGGACTGATATGGATCCCAGTTTAAATCCTCAAGGGCTGTTTTAAGGCCGGCAAAAGCGTCCTCGTTGAATGAATGGGTCGAGACCCTGGCTTCTTCCATGTCGGCCAGGGCACGTTCGAACTGGGCGCGTTCGCGACCATCTCGAAAATCGGACAGGACCCTGCTCACGTATCCAAGTGCTGGTGTCTTTTCGGTGCTACTGCGAAAGGCCACCAGTCCAAACGCCACCTTGTCGGACAGGCCAACTTTATCAATGGCATCGTAAATCTTGCGCACGGCCTCCCGGGTACGAATGATATATGGTTTCATGGAAATGGTGGTATCGATCACGAATACGATACCTGTCCGCAAGTCAAAGTCGTCCGGCAGTTTACCCGAACCCGGGTCAATGGATGCTATTTGCAGAAACTTAACACCCTCGAACATCTCCACTGCTTGAAATATGGGCATCATGTAAAACCGCTGTCTCGAAATAGCCTCCTTTGTTGGCTCTGTGGCCAATACTGGGAAATCGGCCGGCTTTTTTATACTTCCCGATTTGATACCCGCAAACTGCGAGGCCAGTTGAGATGCCGACTTACCCGGGGCCGCTGATGCGGCAACCTCCTCAAGCGATTGCATGTCCTTGAAGAAGAGGACTGGCTGACGCCCCGCCCTCTCGGTGAACTTCAACGTCAATGATTGTCGCCACTCGGAAACTTTAGTCCCCTTAATCCAGCCGTCAACCTCGCC
>DATKYC010000181.1:0-4508 GCA_035528695.1 Acidobacteriota bacterium
CTGGTTGGATTGTTCTACCAGGTATGCCTGATAACCTTGCTCAGCTACGCCAAGGGCAGCCTCCATGCCGGCCACGCCGCCGCCTATAACCAGTACAGAAGGTTTTACGTCAAGCGAGACTTGCTGAAGCGGCTCAAGTAAAGCTGCCTTGGCTACTGCCATGCGCACCAGATCTTTGGCCTTTTCTGTGGCCTTCTCAGGATCATTCATATGGACCCAGGTGTCTTGATCCCTGATGTTGGCCATCTCAAATAGATACTTATTGAGGCCTGCATCTCGGATAGTCTCCTGAAAGAGGGGCTCATGGGTCCGGGGAGAGCAGGATGCGACTACCACACGGTTAATCCCTTTTTCCTTAATAACCTCCTTCATTTTATCCTGAGTGTCTTGGGAGCAGGTAAAAAGGTTATCTTCCGTATGGACTACATGGGGAAGTGTCCTGGCATATTCTCTTACTGTCGGTATATCCGCAACTCCACCGATGTTAATGCCACAGTTACATACAAAGACCCCAATGCGGGGATCCTCCCCAGAAAAGTCCTGCTCGGGCGGCAGCTCTTTAGTGCGGGTCAGAGTGCCCCTGGCGGCCGCCAGTATCTGTCCGGAGGCAGCAGCTGCTGCAGAGGCCTCCATTATTGACTGAGGGATATCTTTTGGACCCTGGAACACCCCGCACAGATAGATTCCTTCTCTGCTAGTGCTCACAGGCGCGAAACTCCCGGTCCGGGCGTATTTATGCGAGTTTAGCTCAACACCCAGGCGTTCGGCCAGGTCTGTGATATCTTTATTTGGTGCTAGCCCCACTGAGAGCACCACCATATCAAAGATCTCCTCATTAATACGGCCTGACTCTGTGGCATACCTGATCTTCAGGTTGCCGTCTTCCAGCGGATCGACGGATTGAACCCTGGACCGAACGAACCGGACACCCCTTTCTTCCTCGGCCCGCATGTAGTATCTCTCAAAGTCCTTTCCATAGGTCCGCATATGCATATAGATAATGGCTGTATCGAGTTCCTTCTTGCTATGCTCTTTGGCTATGACCGCTTCCTTGATTGAATACATACAGCAGACCGCCGAGCAGTATGCATGATCGCAATGATTGATGTCACGGGACCCCACGCACTGAACCCATGCGATCTTATCCGGTTCCTTGTGATCCGATGGCCTCACTAGATGTCCTTCAAAGGGACCCGACGCGGACAGGATTCGCTCGAACTCCATACTGGTAACCACATTTGGATGATTCGCGTAGTGGTAGGTATCGTAAGAGCTTGGGTCAAAAGCTGTGAAACCAGGTGCAAGCACGACAGCTCCTACCTCGATGGTTGTTTCGCTTGGCGCCATACTATGATCCACGGCCCCGGCTAAACAGGCCTTTACGCACTGGTAACACTCCGAGCAGATTCCGCACCTTAGGCAGCGCTCGGCTTCCCTCCTTGTTTCCTCTTCCGTGAATCCCAAGGCGATTTCCTTGAAATTGCCATTTCGCTCATGGAGGGGTAGCTTAGCAGCCATAGATACCCTGGGCCTGAGGGGCTCTCCCTTAGTTTCGGGCTTTTCATAAGACCAATCCTTCTCTCTGTCTGCCCTGACATCAATACCATTCAGGTAGCGATGTATGCTCTCGGCCGCCTCTTTGCCGCAGTTTACCGCTTCTACTACAGACTTGGGACCATAGAAGACGTCACCACCAGCAAAAACGCCCGGGATGGGGGTCTCAAAGGTAACAGGGTCGGCTTCAAGCCCTCCTTTTCGGCTGATCACAATTCCATCCTTTTCGGCAAAGGAGAGTTCCGCCGCCTGACCGATCGCCACAATCACCGTATCACAATCAAAGGTAGTTAACTTGGTTTCATCATAGGCAGGATTAAAGGCGCCTTTTTCGTCAAACACCGCGGTGCAGCGCTTGAATTCCAGGCCTCTCAGTTGCCCCTCTTTCTGGAGGAATCTCTTGGGGCCAAGACTGTTGACAATAGTTATGCCTTCTTCAAGCGCTTCTTCAATCTCGTATTCCCACGCAGGCATTTCTTCCCGTTTTTCCAGGCACACCAGGGTAAGTTCTCCGGCGCCGACACGTTTCGCACTCAAGGCCACGTCGATAGCCACGTTACCGCCACCAATGACAATCACCTTTTTCCCCAGTGTCACCTCATGTCCAAGCGCTACTTCCCGCAGGAAATCAACACCTTTAAGGACCCCAGGGAGATCTTCCCCCTCCACATTCAGTGCACGGCTCTTGTGAAGCCCAGTGGCAAGAAAAACAGCCTTGTATCCTTCATCCTTAAGGCTTTCGAGGGTGACATCCTCACCAAAGGTCACCCCTGTTTTTATCTCAACACCCATGTCCTCGATGACCTTGATCTCCGCCGCCAGGATGTCTCTTGGTAGACGATATTCAGGGATACCTACGGCCATCATCCCACCAGCGACTGGTAATTTTTCAAATACGGTAAGCTTATATCCTTCCTTGACCAGTTGATAAGCTGCCGCGAGTCCGGCAGGGCCAGCACCGATAATTGCTACCTTCTCCTCCCTTTGCTCTTTCACCTCTGGGACGTAACGACTTTCGTCCGCGAGGTCCAGATCTGCCAAGAATCGGTGAAGATACTGTATAGCAATAGGTTCTTCTACATCGCCCCTTGTGCAGATCCCCTCGCAAGGGTGATGACACACCCTTCCACATATGGCGGGGAATGGATGCTCTTCCTTAAAGAGTTCCAGTGCTTCCCGGTATTTTCCCTGATTGATCAAAGCAATGTAGCCTTGGATACTGACATGGGCAGGGCAGGTCGCCTTGCACGGAGCAGTCCCTCTTTTTTCGATGGCAAAGGCACTGGGCATGGCCTGTGGGTATAGCTTGTAGGCGGCCGAGCGATCTCGCAATCCCTCATCAAAGAGATTCGGCACCTGTATTGGACATACTTTCGCGCACTCGCCACAGGCTGTGCATTTTTTCATATCAACGTAGCGGGGTCTCTGGAGCAGCTTGACTTGAAAATTCCCTGGTTCACCGGTGACCTCAAGGATTTCCGTCATTGTCAAGAGATCGATATTAAGGTGTCTCCCACACTCAACCAGTTTTGGTGAAATGATACACATGGAACAGTCATTGGTGGGGAAGGTCTTGTCTAACTGGGCCATGACGCCACCAATGGCAGATTTCTTTTCGACCAGGTAAACGAGATAGCCTGAATTAGCCAGGTCAAGAGAGGCCTGAATGCCGGCGATACCGGCACCTACAACCATTACAGAGCCCTTCGTATTATTTTGACCCATAAGAATTATCTCCTGCACTTTGAGCGTTTGATTTTCTTAGAGGAATTGTACGAGCACATGCGCTTCTAAATAGGGAAAAGAACTTCTGACACAAAAAAGCGATTTTTTCCTGGATTTTTTCGGCACGTGACAGTTACGGGTAATTATTTCGCGTTTGGGGTTTATTTACTCAGCCCATTTTCCTTTGTCAAGAGAAAAATCAAGCTATGAGGGAAAATATTTATAAATTTTTAACTTGTTGATTTCTACGTAGCATCTGAAAATAGAATTGTGAATGTTTTTCTCATTTGAGATAAATTTACCCGTATAACCTTTTTTGGCTACCATTGATTCACATGCACCTTGCGGGGCCCAGGAAAAAAATCTTCAATAGCCTCATCCGGAAAATCATGGCGCTGCGCACTACTTGATAAAACAGTTCAGCTTTGATATTTAGAATTCTATTATTCTACTGAAGGGGAATCGGACCCCCTAAGAGTGAACCGGGCCCGGTTTTTTGAAAGGAGGAGATCCACTAAATGCCCATTTATGAGTATGAGTGCTGCGGCTGTGAAGGGCAGTTCCAGGCCCTGGTAATGAAAAATGAGGAAGAGAAAAACCTGGTTTGCCCCGGATGCGGGAGTCGGAAACTAAAAAAACTTATATCCAGGGTCGCCTACCACGCGTCGGAGCAAGACCGCCTTGACGCATACGACCCTAAGGCTTCGAAGGGGGACAGCTTTTACAGAGACACCCGGAACATCGGTCTCAATGCCAAGAAACGGGCGCAGCAGATGGGTGTGGATTTGGGAAGTAGCTTCGAGTCAAAGCTGGAAAAGCTGAGGAGCGATCCAGGGAGCGTGTTGAAAGACAGTGAATGATGGGGCTTGACTCTTTCTATCTAGGGGTGCTATGTTGGCTTTGAACAGGATATTTATATGTTACCCTCCTGTTTAAGCCCCTGAATCCTGCTCCTGGGCGGGCTCAGGGGCTTTTTTCTTTTTTTTGCGCTTATCAGTTAGACTGTTTATACAAACCGGGATACAAGAATGTGGGGGATAACCGTTTAGTTCCTTTATCTCAGGTATTTGCAGATGCCGAGCGATAGCGATAATGACGTTATTTTAATTTACTATCAGGATCAGCCAGCCGTATTTGCCCGTATAGAGGCTATCGAGCCGGATATCAAGAAGGGATGGTACCAGGTCACCCTTCTGCTTCTCACCCTTCCTACCCAGGTAGTAACATGG
>DATKYC010000182.1:0-3547 GCA_035528695.1 Acidobacteriota bacterium
CCTAATGACGAGCACGGGCTTGGTTTTTTCGACGGCACGCATCTGTTCGAACACGCTGATTCCCGTAAAGGAATCCACCCCGATTGGAATAGCCTTATCTTCAATTATGGCAGAGATGAGGTTCGAGGGTTTCTTATTAGCAGCGCCTTTTTCTGGCTGGAAAAATATCATGCAGACGGACTTCGGTTGGATGCAGTGGCCTCTATGCTGTATCTGGACTACTCCCGCAAGGAAGGTGAATGGATCCCCAACAAATATGGCGGCAGGGAAAATCTGGAGGCCATCGCATTTTTGCGCCGCTTCAACGAAGAGGTTTACAAGAGTTACCCCGATGTGCAGATGCTGGCGGAGGAATCTACGTCCTGGCCCATGGTATCAAGGCCCACCTATGTAGGGGGGCTGGGCTTTGGCATAAAGTGGGATATGGGGTGGATGCACGATACCTTGGAGTACATGTCCAAGGATCCTATCCACCGTAAGTACCATCACAACCAGCTCATCTTTCGAATGATATATGCTTTCCACGAGAACTTCCTGCTGCCGCTCTCCCACGATGAGGTCGTGCACGGGGAAGGATCGCTTTTGGGGAAGATGCCAGGAGATGACTGGCAAAAGTTTGCCAATCTTAGACTCCTTTTCAGTTACATGTATGGCCAGCCCGGAAAGAAGCTCCTGTTCATGGGGGGAGAGATCGGCCAGTGGAATGAGTGGAATCATGATTCGAGTCTGGATTGGCACCTGCTCGCCTATCCCCTTCATTCCGGCGTTCAACGTTTGGTAGAAGACCTTAATAAGCTTTATAAAAATGAGCCATGTCTCCATGAACTCGACTTCCATCCCAACGGCTTTGAGTGGATTGATTGCAATGACTCGCAGAGCAGTGTTCTCAGCCTTATTCGTAAAGGGCGTTCTACTGAGGATGTTTTGCTCTTAGTGCTTAATTTTACACCTATCCCTCGCTTTAATTACCGGGTTGGCGTACCACGGGGAGGATACTGGAAAGAGATCTTGAATAGCGATTCCAAGGAATATGGGGGCAGTGGGCATGGGAATCTGGGTGGGGTTGAGGCGTCTCCCATCTCCTTTCATGGCCGCCCGTGCTCTCTTAACCTCACATTGCCGCCGCTGGGGGCCGTGTTCTTCAAGAGTGAGGTAAGAGGGCGGTGAGTGTGAAGTTCGGCCTTGGAGCTCTAAAAAGATTTACAGGTGCCTGCCTTCAGAGAGGACCAGATTTTTCCTTCGATGTAACCTATACACATTCCGGGATGGTTTTTAGACCTTTAATCGTCAAATCATGCGAGAGCGGACAGACAATGGCCGCAAAGGCATTGAGCTTTGTATTACAGGAGAGATGAAGATGAATCGTTATGTTTGTGTCCATTGCCATTTTTATCAACCCCCAAGGGAGAACCCATGGCTGGAAGAGGTTGAATTTGAGGATTCGGCGTATCCCTACCACGACTGGAACGAAAGAATAACTATGGAGTGTTACGCACCTAATGCGGCCTCCCGTATCTTGGATGCCGATAAAAGGATCATAAAGATTACAAATAACTACGCAAAAATAAGCTTTAACGTTGGCCCTACACTACTCTCATGGATGGAGAGGCAGGCGCCGGAAGTTTACCGGATGATAATCGAGGCCGACCAATTGAGCCGGGAACGATTCTCAGGACATGGATCGGCTATTGCGCAGGTTTACAACCATATGATTATGCCCCTTGCCAGCAGCAGGGACAAAAGAACCCAGGTTATTTGGGGTATAAGGGATTTTACGTTTCGTTTTGGAAGGAAGCCGGAGGGGATGTGGCTCGCTGAAACCGCTGTTGATCTTGAAACTCTGGATATACTCGCCGAGCATGGAATAATGTTTACCATTCTTGCGCCTTATCAAGCCCGGAGGGTTCGAAAAAAAGGTGAGGAAGGGTGGAGAGACGTCAGCGGCGGAACAATAGACCCCAAAATGCCTTATCAGTGCAGGCTTGCCTCCGGCAGAATAATTTCCCTTTTTTTCTATGACGGCCCGGCAGCCAAAGATGTGGCCTTTGGCGATCTGTTGAAAAGCGGTGAAAATTATGCAACGAGGTTGCTGGGGCTCTTTTCCGCAAAGGAAGAACCTCAAATTGCGCACATCGCCACAGACGGGGAGTCGTATGGTCACCATCACCGCTTCGGAGATATGGCCCTTGCGTATGCTTTGCATAATATTGAGTCAAAAAAATTAGCCAGACTTACCAATTATGCGGAATATTTGGAAAATCATCCTCCTGAATACGAAGTGGAGATTTTCGAGAATACCTCATGGAGCTGCACCCACGGGGTTGAGAGGTGGAAAAACGATTGCGGGTGCAACACAGGAGGACATCCCGGGTGGACCCAAAAATGGCGTGGTCCCCTTAGCGAAGCCATGAACTGGCTCGGAGGTAATCTTGCAAGAATCTATCAAAAAGAAATGACCTCGTATGTGCGCGACCCCTGGCAGGCAAGAGACGACTATATTGAGGTGATTCTCGACAGATCAACTCAAAGCGTAAAGTCTTTCTTGTCCGGGCATCTCATACAAGATCCATCCAAGGCCGACAGGGTGAAGCTGCTCAAGCTTTTTGAAATGCAGCGTCACGCAATGCTCATGTTCACGAGTTGCGGCTGGTTCTTTGATGAAATCTCAGGCGTTGAAACGCTGCTGGTTATGAAACACGCTTCCAGGGCCATGCAGTTGGCCAGAGAAGTGAGCGGTGAGGATCTGGAACCTCAATACATCAAAATCCTTGAAAGGGCACCGAGCAACGCGCCAGAGTTTAAGAATGGCGCTCGGGTTTGGGAAGTCTTTGTGAGGCCAGCTGCCATCGGTCTTCTCAGGGTTGGAGCACACTATGCCGTATCTTCATTATTTGAGGAATACCCCGAAACCATAAAGATCGGCTGCTACACCACCAAGAGCGAGATTTATGACATGATTGAGGCAGGGATACAGAGGCTTGCTGTCGGAAAAGCCCGCGTGGGTTCTGATATCACAGGGGAAGAACGTGCAATAGGGTTCGCGGTAATGCACCTTGGCGACCATAACTTGATTGGAGGCGTCCGTGAGTATGTGGGGGATACCTCCTTCTCACTCATGTGTCAGGAAATAAAGAATGCCTTTGGGAAAAGTGACATTCCTGAGGTTATTCGATTAATGGACAAGCACTTTGAAACACACAATTATTCGCTATGGCATCTGTTCAGGGACGAACAACGAAAAGTCCTAAACCAGATCCTTGACTCCACGCTGAAAGAAATTGAAGCCTCTTTTCGTCAAATATACGAACGCCATTACCCGATTATGCAGGTGATGCGGGAGATGCAGATCCCTCTACCCAAAGCCTTTGCCACCGCCACAGAACTTTTGATTAGCACAGATCTTCGCCGAGAGCTGAAAAACGAAGACCTCAACTTTGAGCGGATTCAAAAGTTGGTTGAAGAGACGAAGAGGTGGTCCTTGGAACTGGACAAGAAGAGCCTTGGCTTTGTTGCGAGCCAGAAGATTAACTCACTTATGCAAAGGCTC
>DATKYC010000183.1:0-2430 GCA_035528695.1 Acidobacteriota bacterium
TGGTATTTTCTTGATCTTCGCCTGGGCCAGGGATGTCTATCTCATAAGGCTCTTGGGTGAGAGCCCGTAACAGCCTTAAATCATTTCAAACTCTAAGGAGGAGGAACGGATGAAAAAGGTATTGACCAGCCTCGAGGAGGCGGCAAATCTCGTCAAGGATGGAGACCTTGTTACATTCGGCGGTGCCACCTTCCACCGCGCCCCTATGGAATTCGTCCGAGAATTGGCGCGCAAGGGGAAAAAGGGCCTGACCTTGGTGGACCGTGAACCGGCCATGGACTTTGATCTCCTTATAGGCGCCGGGTGTGTAGCCAAAGTGCGGACAGCTATGTTGGCCTTTGAAATTTTCGGCATGGCCCCTAATTTCCGCAAGAAATCCGAATCGGGTGAAATCATCACCAAAGAAGGCGCCTGCCAGCCGATCATCTCTGGCTTTCGTGCCGCTGCAATGGGCTTACCCTCACTGCCGATCAAAGGCATGCTGGGCTCAGACCTTATGGAGATAAGCGAAGTGGTGGGGAGCCAAAAGGAGGTGGAAGATCCTTTTACGGGCGAAAAGATGATCGCGGTGAGAGCCATAGAACCGGATGTCGCCGTGATTCATGCGCAGAAAGCTGACGAATACGGAAACGTGCAGATTCAAGGTCCACTTTACGAGGATGTAATCAAGGCAAAGGCGGCAAAAAAAGTGGTGGTGACAGTGGAAGAGCTCATTCCCAATAGCGAAGTGAGAAGAATGCCGCAGGCCACATCCATTCCACACTTCATCGTGGATGCAGTTGTAGAACTGCCACGAGGGGCATATCCCTGCTCGTGCTTTAATTACTACGACGTAGACTATGATCACATTAAGGAGTACCTCAAGGCAGCAGCTGAGGGCCAGTTTGATAAATACCTGGATAAGTATGTTTACGGGAGGGAGAATGCATGAGCGACAAAATCGAGATACCGGATCTAATGATCTGTGCGATGGCCTCAGAGATCGAGAATTTTGATACTGTATTGCATGGGGTCTCATCCCCATTGCCTATTCTGGCCATGAGTGTGGCCCGAAAAACGCACGCCCCTGATATGGCTTACATATCTGGCGCGGAAGGCGTTGACCCCGAAATTGACCGGGTTTACCCGTCCTCATTTGACGGGCGCCTTAATCGAAATTCAGTTGCCTATTTCGGTCTCCATGAGGCATTCGACCTGGCGCAACGGGGCGAGATAAACGTGATGTTTCTGGGTGCCGCCCAGGTTGACCGTTTCGGGAATACAAATCTCAGCGTTATTGGAGATATAGACAGGCCGAAGGTGAGGCTTCCCGGAGGGGCGGCCTCGGCCTTTATGATGCCCCTCACACCCAAGGTGGTTATTTGGGTTACTCGACATAATAAACGGGTCTTAGTTGAGGAAGTGGATTTTGTTACAGGTCAGGGTTACAACCATCGCGCCGAGGAGTATAAGAAAAACGAGATAGTTGTTGTATCCAACCTTGGGGTGATGAATTTCAGGAACCCTGAGAGGCTGATGCAGATCCAGTCCTATCATCCAGGTCACACTATAGATGAAATTAGGGATAACACCGGTTTCGATATCACCCCAGCACCAGGGGTAACCGAAACGCCTGTTCCTGGTGCCGAGATCATTAATCTCATCCATAACATGGATCCTGATAATGTCCGTTGGACCGAGTTCCACTAAAAGGTATTATTTTGTAAATATTCTTGAAGGAGAGGGTCTAATGCCCTCTCCTTTCCCCTATTGAAGTCTATCTCCACAACTATAGATACTTCACAGTCCCACCCCTACCCGGGGATGTCCCAGCAGAACTCACAGCGCATATCTATGCCGACATATTTTTTCGGAATTGAGTATCTCCTCACACGCATGTTAAGAATAACATGTGGGGTGAGCGCAGGCCCCACAGGACATCGAAATACACAATGAGCCGTCTTAGAATAGAAAATCTTTGTTACCATGGTGTCGGACCCATCGACCTCGCTCTTGAGGCATCAGAGCTTGTTGCCCTGTCAGGACCGTCAGGCGCGGGCAAGACCTTGATGTTGAGGTCTATTGCCGATCTCGAACCCCACGAGGGCTTCGTGTACCTGAACGGGATGAAGAGCACGGATATTAGGCCTCCTGAATGGCGCAGGAAAGTCGGAATGCTCCCGGCAGAGAGCCAGTGGTGGGGCGACACGGTGAGGGAACACTTTCGCGAGATTAACGAGAAGTGGCTTGAGATGATCGGTCTTGAGAGGACGGCAATGTGGTGGCAAGTGAATCGCCTGTCAACCGGGGAGCGCCAACGCCTCGCCCTCTTGCGCCTCCTCTGTAACCGGCCAAAGGTTCTGCTCCTCGACGAGCCCACGGCAAACCTCGACGTGGCGAATATCCATAGGGTTGAAGAACTTCTCAAAAACTACATTGGTGAAGAGCAGA
>DATKYC010000184.1:0-3317 GCA_035528695.1 Acidobacteriota bacterium
TTCCCTTTCACACCATGGCATGAAAGGTGCTTCTCTCAATTTTAGCACTGTATTCCTCGGCGCATTGCTGGGAAAGAGTTGTCGAATTAATCTAAAATAAGCCCCAGTTTCTTCGCCAGGGTAGCTGGTAGACCATATGTGCCTGGTGAGAACTGGCTGATCTATCGGCTTTTCCATTATAAGATAACGGCTTTATCGATTTTTCCTGTTTGCAAAATCAAAATTCCCGCTCTATGCTTCAAATGCTGTGCACACATGCGCAAGGAGGGAGTATATGACCGGCAAGAGAGGCCGTCGCCTGACCGAAACTGTGAAAGGTGCAGGTTGAGCCTCCAAGTTACCCCCAGGGGACCTGGACAGGGCATTGTGCGGACTGGAGTTTCCCACGGATCCTCAACTCATCGTAGGCTTAGATCAAGCCGACGACGCGGGAGTCTATAAGATAACTGATGATTTAGCCATAATCCAGACTGTGGATTTTTTTACCCCCATAGTAGACGACCCTTACTGGTTCGGGCAGATTGCGGCGGCCAATGCCATGAGTGATATATACGCTATGGGAGGGGTGCCAAAGACAGCTATGAATCTGGTCTGCTTTCCCATTAAAGATATGGACATTTCCGTACTGAGACAGATCATTCAAGGCGGCTTAGATAAGATGAAAGAGGCGCATGTGGTTCTGGTTGGTGGGCATAGCGTAGAGGACAATGAACTGAAATACGGTTTATCGGTAACCGGATTTATTCACCCCGAGCGGGTCCTTACAAAAAGGAATTTGAAGCCCGGCGATCGCCTAATACTGACCAAGCCGCTGGGGACAGGTATTATCAGCACGGCCATTAAGGGCGGACTCGCCTCCAGAGAAATTACTGAAAAAGTCACCTGGCTTATGGCAACCCTTAATAGCGAAGCAGCAAACGTCATGAAGGAGTACCCTGTCCACGCCTGCACAGACATTACCGGATTCGGCCTTCTGGGACATCTTGCGGAAATGGTCACGGATTCCAGCCTTGGCGTCCGGATTGCGGTAGACACCATTCCTATCCTCCCTGAAACTCTTGAGTATGCCGCGATGGGTCTTGTGCCAGCAGGTGCTTACAAAAACCGGGAGTTTTATGAGCCAGTTGTAGGGATTGCGCCTTCTGTTGATCGCCTTGTTCAGGATGTGCTCTTTGACCCACAGACGTCAGGTGGTCTGCTGATTTCCGCGGATGGCGATTGCGCCTTTGACCTGCTCTACAATTTAAAACGGAAAGGGGTAGAGGATGCGGCGATCATAGGTGAGGTTGTTTTCGAACATAGGGGTAGGATCATCGTAAGCTAGCTCCAAACCTGTTTCTTGCCGACAAAACTATAAAGTGCTCAAATCTCAGCACCTTAGAATGATGAAAGTTCATTTAATTGAAGGAGTCGAAAACCTAATGACCACGGAATTAGATTGCCGAGGGTTGGCTTGTCCTGCCCCGGTGTTACAGACAAAGGAATTCATAGAAAAGGGGAATCCTGGCATCATCAAAGTCACAGTGGACAACGAGGCAGCAAAGCAAAATGTATCACGGTTTTTGGGGAGCCGGAATTTTGAAGTCACTGTGGAAGAGGATGCCGGCCTCTTTCACGTCATTGGCAAGAGAGGCGAGGATGGGTTTTCAGAAACTGCCTTGACCGAAAGTGAAGCCGACAAGAAAAAGATCATGGTCCTGGTGACAACAGAGAACATGGGACACGGTGACGATGAACTTGGCGCTAAGCTCATGGTGAATTTCCTGAATACACTCAAGGAGATGGGGGATGCACTGTGGCGTCTCGTCCTTGTGAACGGCGGGGTCAAGCTGACCACCTCCGGTTCGGATGTCTTGACTGTCTTGAAGGAATTGGAAGGTGACGGGATTCATATCCTTGTATGCGGAACTTGTCTCACCCATTTCAACCTGCTGAAAAAAAAGCGGGTTGGAGAGACCACCAATATGCTGGATATCGTAACCGCGATGCAACTTGCCGATAAGGTGATCAATATCTGACCCAAGCTGTTATGGGTTGGAACGGGTCTGCCACTGCCGCCCAGATGGGTATAAATAGGACCACACAAGAATGCTATGGCTTTTTGCATATTTGCAATCTTCGATCACTCTCACCATTGCTTTAGCGAAATAATTAAATATCTCGCCAAGATCTAACAACTGTCCAGCCGCACTAATTAATCTTCCAAATCAAATGGTTATTACCATTTCCTCACTTCCTCAGCATCTGGCATGGAATGTGTAGTGAGATTATTTTTTTAATGCCTAATAGGGAGGAGAAAAATGGCTCTGATGACACCTGAACAGTTTGAGGAGAGTTTAAAAGATCTGAAGCCAAGGATATTCATGAATGGAAAAAGGGTTGATAATATCCTTGAGAACAGAAACACCCGGACCGTTGTTGAGGCAAATAAGGCCAGCTATGCCTGGGCCCTTGCCCCAGATTATAGGGATATTATGTCCTGCTATTCCCCACTAATCAATGATGTGGTCAATCGATATACCCATGTGAGTACCAACACTGACGACCTGGTTAAAAAAGCAGAGGCGGGAACCTTTACGGCTGAGATGCTCGGTACATGTATCTACCGCTGTGTGGGGTTCGATTCATTTCATGCCCTGGCCAGCACCACATGGGAGATGGATCGTGATCTGGGTACAGAGTACTACCCCAGATTCATGGAATACCTTAAGATGGTGCAGAGGAAGGACCTCTCTGTGGCTGGTGCACTTACAGAACCGAGAGGCAGACGCGATCAGAAGACCTTGGAATGGGGTAATCCCTATCTATCCTTGAAACTGGTTGATAAGAACAAAGATGGCATAGTGGTCCGGGGGGCAAAGATCAATATCAGCGGTGCCTATGCCAGTCATGAGCTCGCTGTCTTGCCTCAGGCGGCACATTACGAGGGCGAGGAAGATTATGCCATAGCATTTGCCATCCCCGCGGATACTGAAGGGATTACCTATGTCTGCCAGTATTCCCCTTATTCAGCGGAGAGAGATCAGGCCGATGATATTGAAGAGCTTGGGAATCCGGTTTTTGGCCAGAGAGAAACCTCTATGGTCATCTTTGAAAATGTGTTTGTCCCCTGGGAAAGGGTTTTTCACTGCGGTGAATATCCGTATTCTATAAAGCTTGTTACTCGGTATGCAAGGACCCACCGGATGACCTGTGGAGGGACTTGTAAGGTGGGTTTCATGAATCAGATCATAGGGGCCGCAAAACTAATTCAAGAGTATAAGGGAATGGAAAAGGCCAATCACATCAATGACCAGTTGATGGAGATGGTGGTTTTG
>DATKYC010000185.1:0-3603 GCA_035528695.1 Acidobacteriota bacterium
GCCTCCTCGAGGCTGGTCAATACCTTTTTCATCCGTTCCTCCTCCTTAGAGTTTGAAATGATTTAAGGCTGTTACGGGCTCTCACCCAAGAGCCTTATGAGATAGACATCCCTGGCCCAGGCGAAGATCAAGAAAATACCACCAATAATCGGGCAGGTCTACCGCGGAATCCGGGAAAATTTCTTTTGCCAGATCTTTATCATATAGTTGGCAACTCAATCAAGTGGTATGAATAGTCTCGTCGTTATAACAATTCTATAGTAATTTAAAGAATAATCCCCAGCGGTTGGGAAAACCTGCGGGTATGTGAGGAGAAAAATGATTAAAGGTGTCTTGTTTGATTTTGACGGAACGCTAACCCGGCCCGGCGCCCTTGATTTCCCGGCGATTAAGCGAGCTGTGGGTTGTCCTCCGGACCAGCCGATCCTTGAGTATCTGGAGACTCTTCCTTCCGGAAGGCGATCTGAGCTCATGAAGATCCTGGAGGCACTAGAGGAGGCTGCGGCTGAGGGCTCTATCCCCAATAGGGGCGTGAAGGGTTGCCTTTCCGCCCTCAAGCATAGAGGTATTCTTCTCGGCATCCTGACCAGGAACAGCCTCATATCGGTGGAAAAGGCCCTTCAAGGGTTTGAGGATTTGACGATTGATGATTTTAAAACTGTGATCACCCGGGATTCTTCACTACCAAAGCCTCATCCGGATGGGGTTTATCAGGCCGCCAAACAGATGGGTATCATGCCCGCTGAATTATTGGTAGTGGGGGATTTTCGTTTTGATGTCATGGCTGGAAAGGCAGCAGGGGCAGTCACAGTGCTTCTTACCAATGATGGGAGATCAGTCATGGCACCTGATGATCCGGAGCCTGACTATGCTGTTGGCAGTATTGAAGAAATACTTGGGATTGTCGAGTCTTTACGGGAGTGAGCGCTTGGGAGATCTCACCTATTCGGGGAAAAGGTGATCCTTATCACACATCGACCGTCTCCTTTGACGAGGCTCTCTTTTATTTCGTGGAGGGGGTTTAAGCGAAGAGCCTTCATGACTCCATTCCTCACCGCCTGGCATCCGCATTCATACCCGTCCAACATGCCTGCCTTGCTGAGCGAACTGTACGCATGGCAGCGTGTTCCCGCGTAGATGGCAGTCTCTTCGCCATATTCAATAGGTTCATTCACGTAGAGTTCATCAAAAAAGGCGTTTTTCCAGAAGACCTTAAAGACACCCATTAATTCCTGAATCGAGATTGGCCTTCTAATGATTTTTTCGCGGAGAAGCATGATAGTCAGCATTCTGGATATTTTCTCCGACACCTCCAGGTTAAGCTGATTTGCCCTTTCAACACCCAATTCCCTGACAACGGCGGCATGCCAAAAAGAATCGTGGAGCCACCACAGTTTTTTGAGAGCGTCCTTTGAGCTGAGTTCCGGTAGTGACATCGGGTGTACCTGGATGAGGCAAGGGGGCTATTCGGCCTTCACGAGCAAGACCTGCCCGGGATAGATGGTGCTTCGAGGGGTGAGGTGATTGAGCCTAAGAAATTCCGAAACGCTCATCTGGTGTTTCTGGGCAATCATGTACGATGAATCCCCTTTTGAGACCTTGTAGATCTTGGTCGTTATCTCTTCAGGAGCGGCTGTACCCGTAGGAATCACAAGGGCCTGTCCTATTCTCATATGTGTGTCGTCCAGTTGGTTAAGGGCCTGTATCGCTTTGGTAGTGGTGCCAAATTGATTGGCAATCTTCCAAAGCGAGTCGCCTTTTCGGACCGCGTAATGTGATAATGTGACTTTCGGCTCAGAGCCAGATGCTGGCGGCGTGGGCTTGCTAGGAGGCTCATATTTCCCGCTAGTGGGGAGCTTGAGATTCCAGCCCGCTTTTATATACCTACTGCTTTCCAGCCCATTGAGTGCCATGATTGCCCTGACACTCGTTTTATATCTTCTCGCGATGAGAGACAGGGTATCTCCCTTTCTCACCCTATGCCTCTCGTGGCTGGGAACAGGCGGGTTCCATACAGGCATATCTTCAAGTTTTGCGAGGAGTAGCGGTCCTTTACCCTTAGGCACGTTAAAGGCATGGGGCCTGCTAGGGGTAGAATCTCGCTTCAATTCAGGATTCAGCTCTTTCAAAAGCTTGTAGGATATCTGCAATTGGTCGGCGATTGTTTTTACATGAATCGGCTTATCAATGGTGACCTCTTCAGTTTCAAGTTCCTCTTCCACGGGTGGAAGGGTGAAGCCGTGGGCTTTAGGATCGTTTACTATATGTAGTACGGCCAGAAACCTTGGAACATAAAAGGCTGTCTCTCTGGGTAGCTTTTCGTAGAGGTCCCAGAAGTGATCAAGGTAGTTTATTTTTTGAGTTCGTATGCATCTCAATACCATGCCCTCTCCGCAGTTATAGGCAGCCAGGGCTGTTGTCCAATCCCCGAAGATCTGATGCAGCTCTTTCAGATAGGCGATGGCTGCCTTGGTCGATTTTTCAGGGTCCATTCTTTCGTCTACCCATCGATCCCTTTTCAGGCCGTACTTGTATCCGGTTGAGGCGATAAATTGCCATGGCCCGAGTGCCCTAGCGCGAGAAAGGGCGTTCACCTTGAACCCGCTTTCGATAAGTGGCAGCCACGAAAGTTCTTCAGGAAGCCCTGCCTCTTTAAGCGCCTTTACAATTGCCGGGCGATACCTTCCGGAGCGACGGTAGGAATCTTTAAAAAAGTTCCTCTCCCTCCCCTTGAAGAGATCCAGCGCCCTTGCCACATGGCTGTTCATGACCAGGGGGATCACCTTGTAATTCCCATTGGCCACAGTGAATCTGGAAGTATATATCTCGATAATCCGCTTGGATATGGTGAACCGCAAGTCATCACGCTGCTGGAGGATTTCAGGGTTATGATTTGGATCAACCTTTAAGATGAGCGAATAGGCCTGATCAAGGGCATCAAGTGCATTGTCCAGATCCCCACGTTCCCAGTAGTCATTGGAGGCCTGGCAAAACTCCAGTGCAGAATCCAGCATTTCCTGGTCTGATTTTTTCGAGGAACCTTTCGCGTTGGAGGCAATACTATTATTTGGAAGGCCCGGAATAGTTGAGGGCTTCTGTTCTTCGGTTTTAGAAGGGCCTAGAATTTGTGCCTCAGCTCCGGTTGGTGCAGCTTGAGGCCCTGAGTCCGTTTCGACTGAAGGTTCTGGTAAGGGCTGTTTCTGAGATTTTTCTTGAGGTGTTGAAGGGGTCTTATCTTTGTCCGGCTTGAGGGAAGGCATGTTAGTGGCGCAGCCGGCGCAGAACAATATTAAGAACAAGATGAACAATATTTTGTCAGTGGTAAGATGAGTAAACAGTTTCATTTGCCTCCATATGTATCGGCGCAGAGAAAGTGATGATAGGCTTACGAAGAGCTACACAAAAGGCTCTTGTGAAGGAACTAAGAATCAGATGTTTCCATTTTTGGTCAATGAAGTATAGAGAAAGCCCCCTCAATGGTCAAGTAGTTCCAAAAAGTTTGTGCGCGGCCGGCCGAAAATGAGTTAATCGCCTTTTATGTGCTCTAGCAGGCCCAATAAACCTTTTTGGCTGTTTAGTTCCGGATGATCAGTGATTTCCTCC
>DATKYC010000186.1:0-3506 GCA_035528695.1 Acidobacteriota bacterium
TGTCCTATGGCTTACGAAATTTGTTCCGGCCATAAGGGCACGGGACCGCCGGGCCCCTACAAGTGAGGGGGGTGATGAGATGAGCCGAAGGAAGTGACAAGCGTGTAACGGTCTCTTAGAAGATCTCCTTTTTGGCCTTAGACAAGGCGTGGTCGCCGTAGGCTTCACGTTGCGGTTCGGTGGTCTCTCTCAATGCCTGGTTGATCTGGAGGCCACCAAGCCAGACAGTCTCCTGGTGATCTCCTCGTGTTCCATAAGGTATTCGTAATGAGCGGCAATATCCCCTATGGTCCCCTCATCCCAGTGGAGGGCCTCTGCAGGATACTTCTGAGCTGCCATCTTGAGGGCCTTCTTGATATTTCGGCCCTTTCTCAATTGCTTTATGACCTCATTATCGTGAGCTACTTCCTCGGGAGTTCGCTCTCCTATGATTTCATGCGATCTATCGAGATACCCCTTAATAAGTTCATCCATTTTCTAGTCTCCATTTCGCTTCTTGCCACCGAACGCCATGATCGGGTGAGTAGTGTAAGCAGCTACGTCCCGCTCTCATGGCCCTTTGTGAAGGAAATGGGGATCATGGTTTTTCCTCGTTCCTGAACCATCTGTAGCATGGTATCGCGAGGTGTTGCTGGAGGCTCGCGGCGCTGCTGTTGCGGCTTGGGCTGAAGGCTGAGGGCCTCGGTTGTGCATGTGGTGACGCATAGTCCGCACCCGATGCACCTGTCCCGGTTGACCTCTGCCACCTCGTCGGCACCAATGGTAATGGCGTCCATTTGGCAGCGTTCCAGGCATGTCTCACACGCAGCACACAGGTCAGGATCCACTACTGCGTAATAGTTAGACACAACCATCTCTGAAGGCCGTGGATGCCTCTTGAGGGCACGGAGCATGGCACAACAGTCCCCGCAGCAGTTGCACCACCCACCGGGATTTTGT
This sequence comes from Acidobacteriota bacterium, assembly GCA_035528695.1. Lineage (GTDB taxonomy): Bacteria > Desulfobacterota > DSM-4660 > Desulfatiglandales > Desulfatiglandaceae > DATKYC01. Next base: position 940 of record DATKYC010000186.1, read on the forward strand.
GCGTTTGTGGGTTGGGGAACGAGCCCTGCTTCTTCGCATCGGTCCAGAATCTTAATGGCCTCATCTTGGTTGATCCAGCGGGCCATTTCCCTGTCAACATAATACTTCCCATGAGAGCCAAATAATAAGCAGACCTCGAGAGGTTTGTCGCACGCCTGGTTCAACAGGCCTTTCTGCATCCTGCAGATGCAGTTTGCGACAGCGATCTGGTCTTTATTCTTGATTAGTCCCCGGAGATCTTCATATGGGGCAATAGGCCATGAGACACTGATTGCGCGCCCAACCGGGATTGTACGAAGGGGCACGGTCTGCATGGTTGTCTGATGTAAAAAGGCCTCCTCAAAGTACTGATCTACCAGTTGCGCGAATTCTTGGTCCATTGTCTTGAGCTGGAACTCGTAAAAACCAATCACAAACGGAACAGCCCCATACTGAGCCGACTCTCCCTTCTTGAGCCGAAAAATGAGGCCTTTTTCAGCCATACCCTCCAAAAGGGCGGCAACATGGTCTTGGTCCTGATTCGTCCGCTCAGCCACGGCTTGAGGTGTTTCCAGCATCATGCTCAGATTCAAATACATCTCAGCCTCTTCTTCAGTGAAAAGCTTTTCCAGTATCTTCATTTCCACGCCTGACGGGGTGGTGGGAAAACCCACAGAGTACTGGTCCAATTGATCCCGTAACCGGTAATATACATCACTATACATGGTCTTCTCCTTTTGGATTGGCTGTTGGAGCTTGTTAATAGTTCGGCAGTCAGTATAGGCCCGGGCATTTCCGGTGTCAACGATAGTGATGTCGAGCTTTAGGAAAATTGAGAGATAAACGGTCGAATGTTTTTGCTTGACTTGAGAGATGATTCGATATAATTTTTCCATCAAATGATGGAAGCGTTTGCTGGGATAAGGCCATGTTAACTCCGCTTGAGAAGGCACGTAAAGACCCTGATTCTACGAAGGCAAAGATCCTGAAGGTGGCGCGCAGGGTCTTCGGTGAGTACGGCTTTCATGGCACCACCACGCGAATGATCGCCCAGGAGACCGGAATCGACATATCCACCCTTTACTACCACTGGGGGGAGAAGGGCGATCTCTACGGTAGTGTCATAATGGACATCTACCAGGACCTCCGGCAGAGGCTGGTCGAGGTGGAAAAAGTCATCCATGGGCAGCCCTTAGCAAGGCGAATGCACATTTCCATCGACATGATGACCGACTATCTCTTTGAGTGTCCCGAGATCTCCAATCTCACCCTTTTTCGGTATTTTGCCAAGACACGTCAGGATTCCCGCCTTGATATTCACGTCCCGGAACTGGTCTCTGATATCGCACGGTCCATGAACCTTTGTAAAGACAAGAAGAATGTCCCTATAAGTGCACAAATGCAGGTCCTGGCCATAATGAATGCCATACACAACTTTATCTCAGGTGAGAATTTTTTTCGACCCATGCTGAAGTTGAAAAGGCGAGAATATATCAGCATGGTCAAGGAGACCCTGAAATCAATTTTGATCCCCGCGTTTGCAGGGGCAACCACAGACGAAAAACAGGTTTAGGAGTGAGAGGTCCCGGCAGTGGATATCGCCAGGATCTGCTGATAGTTTCAAGGATGTAATTTCCGGCAATAATCTATACCTACAAAGGAGGAGATGGGATGGCCCTCAACCTGGATGCCATCGGGGAAAAAATTGGCCCCGTTACCAGACAGTACGCGTGGAAGGATGTGGTGCTCTATGCACTCGGGGTCGGGGCAGGCTTCGATGACCTACAGTACTGTTATGAACACGAACTCAAGGTGATCCCCAGCTTCTCTATCGCCAGTGTGTTCGAGTTTATGGCTGAGGCGGGGATGAATTCAAATGCCGACCTCTCCGGCATTCTTCATGGGGAGCAGGATATTTATTTTCACAATCCAATCCCAACCGAGGGGACCCTCACTACGGAGGGGGCTATTACTCATATGTACGATAAGGGTCCGGAGAAGGGTGCCCTTGTGGTGGCTGAGGCCGACACCTACCACTCCAACGGCCAGAAGCTCTATACCAACATCTTCACTATTTTCTGCCGTAAGGACGGGGGGTTCGGGGGCGAGCCGGGGCCAAGTGAAGTCGTCGAGTTTCCCGACCGGCCCCCTGATTTTGAGGAGAAGGCATTTCCGTTGCCCGACCAGCCGCTCATCTACCGGCTTTCCGGGGATATATTTGGGCTCCATGTAGACCCTGAATTTGCCAGCAGGAGCGGTTTTGAAAAGCCGATCATGCACGGGCTCTGCACACACGGATATGCCTGCAGGGCAGTGATAAAAAAACTGTTCCCCGGCGAGCCTGAACGAATGAGCCGTTTTCGCGTCCGCTTCTCCCGAGCGCTTTATCCTGGTGTACCTATCAGCACGCAGATCTGGAAGATCGATGAGGGTAAGGCCCTTTTTCGCACCATTAACGACGAAAACGGCGAGGCGGTAATTGACCACGGGATCGTAGAGTGGTTGAGCCAGGAAGAGATGGAAAAACGGAAAACCCGTGGTGGTATCCGTTTTGACGATCAGGTGGCGATTGTGACTGGTGCAGGTGG
>DATKYC010000187.1:0-4591 GCA_035528695.1 Acidobacteriota bacterium
CCGGCAAACCTTTCGCTCAAGTTACGTAGCCGGGCATATGAAAACCGCTCTCCCAGATACACAACTGCAGTCCGGTTCGGATAACGCTCACTCATTCGATCGAATCGGGTAAAGGTCAACTCCTTTTCCCAGGATTCTTCATCAACTCTCATGATCTCTCTGACTCCTTAGGCAAAGATTGTACCAGCCCTTTTTACATCCTAAATCGGCATTCGGAATTCCGCATTCGTAACGCTCACACCCCAAAGTATGCAGAGCGGACATCCGGGTTATTCATCACCTCTTTCCCCGTCCCCTCCAACACCGCTGCCCCGTTTTCCAGAATAAAGGCATAATCAACTATCGGCAGTACCGGTCGAGCATACTGCTCGGTCACGATAATCGAAATACCCTGTTCATCACGGATCACCCTGGTTGCACGGACCAGCACGGCCTGCATTAGGGGGCTTAGCCCCAGCAGGGGTTCATCCAAGAGCAGGATTTTGGGTTGGGCCATGAGCGCCCGTCCAATGGCGAGCATCTGCTGTTCTCCGCCGCTAAGAAATCCTCCTGTTCTCTTCTTTAGGTTTTCCAGGGCAGGGAACAAGGTGAAGACATAATCAAGTGTCTTCCTTGCCTGGGAGGGGGTAGCGAGGTATCCACCTATACGCAAGTTTTCGAGGACACTGCTTTCCACGAAGATCCTGCGTCTCTCCGGGCAAAGGACAATGCCCTTCCTCGCCCGCTTGCTTGGTTTGAGACCTGAGATGTCCTCCCCCAAATAAAGTATCTGACCCATCACGGTGATCCGCTCACCCCCGGCCATGTCCTCCTTCTTCCGGATATCTTCCATGATACCGGAAAGCGTATACATGAGGGTGGATTTCCCCGCACTGTTGGCCCCAAATACCCCCGCAATTTGATTATGCTCACACTTTACACTGACGTTATTAAGGGCCAGCATGTTTTCGTAGAAGACCATCAGTCCTTTTGCCTCAAGCATAAGTCATGACCTCCTCAACCTCCTCTGACCCGAAATAGGCCACCTTCACTCTCTCGTCGGCCATGACTTCATCAGGGGTCCCCTCAACCAGTTTCTCACCAAAATTCATTACCATAACCCGATTGGCAACCCGGAAAAGCTCCCTCAATCTATGCTCAATCATGACCAGGGTTATCCCATCCATCTGTAGGCGCTCTATGAGAGGCAGCATACTGGCGATTTCGCTCATGCTCAGGCCTGAAAACACCTCGTCACATAGGATGAGCTCAGGCTTTAGGGCAAGACACCGGGCAAGCTCCAGGCGTTTCAGATAACCAGTGGGCAGGGTAGAGGCGATTTTATAAGGGACATAGGAATCCCGCTCAAAACCGATTTCTTCCAGGATGTCGATACCGACGGTATCCCGGTCCCCCAGTTTGCCGCCTCCTCTCCAACCTCCGGTGCGCTTGGCTCGGGGTGAAAAGAGCGGTATGACCAGGTTCTTGTAAGCAGGAAGGCTATAATAGGGCCGCATGATCTGGAAGGTTCGAGTAAGGCCTAAGTCCGCGATCTTGTGGACCGCTTTTCCGGTTATATCCTTACCCTTGAAAAGGGCCTCGCCGGATGTCATTTTGACAAACCCGGTAATGCAATTTATCAGAGTAGTCTTTCCTGAACCATTCGGGCCTATAATGCCCAGTATGTCTCCTTTATTGACATCGAAACTTACCCGGTTCACCGCTATAATACCACCAAAGGCCTTTGTCACCTCTCGCACGCTAAGGATATGTTCGTTGCTCATACCTTGACCCACCTTTCAAACTGATGATATTTGCGCTGGCCAAAGACCATAATCCCCTCGCTTCGGAACATTATGAACGCCACGAGGATAAGTGAATAAAAAACAATACGCAGGGTCCCGAAGTCCCTAAGCAATTCAGATAGCGGCACAAGAATAAGACAGCCCAGTAACGGTCCCACAAGGGTGCCGGCACCTCCAATTACTGTGGCCGCAATGGGAATTATGGAGAAGTCCAGGGCAAACTGGGATATGCCCGCCCACATATATATATGGACAAGACAGGCACCACCCAGACATCCCATAGCAGCGGCGATAAATACGGCTACTGCCTTATAATAGATGATATTGATTCCAGATGCCCTAACCGCCTGATCATTATCCATAATCCCACGGAAGACCAGGCCGATATCCTGGTTCACAAGACGTCTAATCCCAAAAACAAACAAAAGCACCATCAAGATCATGAAGTACTGTTCGACCCAGCGATTGGGGAAGCTGTCCAGCCCCATAATACCATCTGTTCCGCCCAATATATCCAGGGCCTCGATAACTCGGGCCAGGACGAGTGGGTACATCAGGGTCACAATGGCGAAATAGACCCCTCGCAGGGGGAGACAGGGAATCAAAAGCACAGTACAGATGGCAGCTCCAAACACCGTAGCAAATGGGATGGTAAAAATGGGCGAGAACCCGAATGATGAATTCAAAATAGCGGCCAGGTACCCTCCTGTCCCTACAAAAAACGCACCACCGAGAGAAACCAGCCCCACATAATGCGCCAGGAAATCAAAGCTTAGTGCCAAAAGGGCGTAAATACAGACTATGGAAATGACCCGATGCCAGTACAAGCTGGGCATGACAAAAGGCAGGATCAGCATCCCCACAATCAGCACCATCCTCGGCAGGGTGAGGTACGACAGCTCCCGCCAAGACATCAAGGAATAAATCCCATCTGTGCGAACCTTGATACCCCGATCCAGTCTTTCCTTACGAGCTTGCTCAGTGTTCACTTATTAGACCCTCTCTTCCAGTTCTTTTTGCTGGCCAAAGAGACCCGAGGGTCTCAGAATAAGGGTAAAGATTATAGCCAGAAGGGCCACCACCATCTGATAGTGAGATCCCAAATAGACTACAGTCAGGATTTGGGCGAAGCCGATAAGAAAAGCTGCCAGTACCGCCCCAACCCAGCTTCCTAACCCCCCCACGATACACACGGCAATGGCCAAAAGCAGGACATTATACCCCGACTCCACCACAATGTTACCTAAGGGGAGCAAAAGCACTGCCGCCAGACCCGCGAGCATGGCGCCAAAGGCCATTGCAACAACTGCCATTAAATCCGAATCAATTCCAAGCATCAGAGCTGCCCGTTCATCCTGGGCCATTCCCCGCAGGGCCAAACCGATGCGCGTGTAGTGGGTAAACAGCCACAGAAAACACACCACGGCCGCGCCGATTACGACCACCGACACTCTGTGAAGGTCAACAGGGATATCACCGATTTCGATTCTGCCCTCAATAAAGGCGGGCAGGGTATAGGTCAGCCCCTTAAATCCCCACCATCGAAATCCTTCCAGGATGGCCAGACCGATGGCATAAGAGGCTATGATCTCAGAAATGGCCATGCCTCTCACGCGAATGAGTACAAACTGATAAATGAGCGCGCCGACGATACCGGTTATAATTATCGCCAAGACAATGCTCAGGAAATAGTTCAGCCCCAGATTGTTCAAAAGACTCCAGGTGACAAACCCGCACACCACATACAGTGCCCCGTGAGCGAAATTGGGGACGCGGCTTATACCGTAAACCAGAGCAAATCCGAGCGCCATAAGGGAAAGGGCAATGCTGTTGATGATACCGTAGATCAGGATATCCATGACATAGTCCGTATTGCAATAGGGTGTTCAGGAAGGGATGCACTCAGGGTTGCGAGCTGCCGGTCACCGACTTTTAGACCCTTAACGCGCAACCCCAACGCATCATAAATGCTATTTTTTCATCCATGGAGGCAGCTTGATCTCACCCTTTGCGATACTCTTCGGGTATACCACAACCCTCTTTGCTGCCTGCCACTGTAAGATGGAACCCACAGCGCCTTGTTTTGGATCTGAAGCGGGGATGACCTGATGACTTTTGGGGTCAAACCTGAGTCTTCCATAGACTCCCATCACGTCAGTCTTCTCAAGCTCCAAGACTATTTTATCGGAATCCAGGGTGCCAGCCCGCTCGATGGCATCTCTCAACACATAGACGGCCATGTAACTGCTTGAACAGCCCAGGCCTTCAGGTTCTATATTCCACTTCTTGGTGTACGCATTGTAAAACTTCATGGTCCATGGCGTCGCCTCAGAAGGAGCGTTACCGGCATTTACTACATTACAAAGCGTATACTCTCCTTTGCCTTCCGTTGCCTTCCAGAAACCGGGTTGCTCGGCAGCAGCAAGAGTGGAACCAAAAGGGAGCACCGGAATTTTCATTTCATACCATTGCTTCAGCAGAATTGAGCTCTCCGGCATGTCCATCCATATATTTAGTATCTCTGCCCCTGTCTTCTTGGCCTTTAAAAGCCCCATGGAAAAATCTGTGGTTCCGGTGGGGAATATTTCCATGCCCTTGACGTCAAAGCCTTTTTTGGCCGCAACCTTGCTGATTATATTGCCTGCGCCTCGCGCATGGGAAACATCCTGAACCATAACAAAAATTTTATTCATTCCATATTTCTGCTTTAGTTCACTAAAACCAGCGAGCATTTCTCCTACCAGTTGTTTGGCTTCACCATGGATGCGAAAGCAATACTTGTACTTATCATATTGCTCGGCAACCAG
>DATKYC010000188.1:0-10834 GCA_035528695.1 Acidobacteriota bacterium
GGCAAGAGTTATGTCGGGGAACATCTTCAGCTCTAGCGAACTCTTAGGATCGCTCCTTTGTCTACGGAGTCCACGAGTTTCACATAAATTTCTCCCAGAAAACCTCCTCGTATCTTGGGCTCTGGCGGCTTGGTAATTTCAAGTCTCTCTTTGATTTTCGTTTCGCTCAATTCAACCTCAAGAACGCGATTTGGGATGTCGTAGAAGATAGTATCACCATCTTTGACCGCCGCAAGTGCTCCCCCATCTGCGGCCTCAGGCGAGACATGACCTATGGCAGGGCCTCGGTTCCATCCTGAAAACCGGCCATCAGTGACCAGTGCAACTGAATCATCCAACCCCATACCGCATACAATTGACTGGAAGGTGTACATCTCGCGCATTCCGGGCCCCCCTTTGGGACCTTCATATCGTATTACAACTATATCACCAGGACTTATCCGACCAGCCAGAAGGCCCTCTTTGGCATCATCCTCGCTATCAAAAACTTTGGCCGGTCCTCGCTGGCTCAGCATATTAGGAGCTACTGCCGTTTGCTTGACAACAGCACCATTAGGAGCAAGATTTCCTTTAAGAACGGCGATAGCGCCTTCAAGATAAATTGGATTATCAAGCGACCGGATCACATCTGGGTCCAAATTCTTAGCGAGTTGGAGGTTTTGTTTAAGCAAACTGCCAGTGCACGTGAGGACATCAAGGTTCAACATGGATTTTAGTTCTTTCATCACAGCTTGAACACCTCCCGCCTGACCAAAATCCTCCATCGTATATCGGGAACCAGCTGTGATGTTCGCCAAATGAGGTGCTTTTTTGCTTATCTCGTTCCAATGGTCCAGGGGGATTTCAGTTCCTAACTCATGAAGGATCGCGGGAATGTGGATTACCGCGTTAGTTGACCCGCCAATGGCTGAATGGACAATCATCGCATTTTCGATCGATTCCTTGGTCATGATATCTCTAGGACGAATGTTCTTCTCCACGAGCTCCATGATCTTTCGCCCTGCAGCTCTACCCAGACGGTAGATCGAGGCGTTGACCGCTATTTCTGTCCCATTGCCCGGTAAAGACATGCCCATGGCTTCTGTCATGCAGCACATGGTGTGAGCGGTGCCCATTATGCAGCAGGCCCCGCAAGTGGGGCAGACGTTATCCTCAAGTTGCTTAAACTCGGTGTCGGTCAACTTGCCGTCCTTCCAGACAGGATACATCTCGTTAATGTGCTGAGCCTGGATCTTTTCCCCCTGAAATCTTCCCGAAAGCATTGACCCGCCGGTCACCATTATTGCAGGGAGATTTATCCGCGCGAGAGCGATCAGTTGGGCCGGAACGACCTTGTCGCAAGTCGACAATGAAACGATCCCATCTACCCTCTGCGACTGAACCATCATTTCAATTGACGCAGCAATGATGTCCCGGCTGGGCAGAATCCAGTGCATACCCACAGTCCCATCAGATAGGCCATCGCATGGAGCAATGTGGTTGAACTCAATCGGCATCCCCCCCGCCTGCCAGATGCCAATTTTGACTGCTTCGGCCAGTTTTTTCAGGTGAAAATGTCCCGGGACGAACTCATTCCAAGAGTTTGCCACAGCGATAAAGGGCCGATTCAAATCTTCGTCATCAAAATTTATCGACTTGAACAAGGCGCGCCGCTCATAGTATGAGTCCTCAGGCACCTGACGGCTGTTAAGATGGGGGTAGTCAGAGATTTTCTTAATAGTCATCTGCATCACCTCAGCGCCAAAAAGTTTTAGTGTTTTCGGATGCCCAAGATTCTAGCCGCATTCTTGCCAATTATCTTTTCTTTCTGTTCCCCGGTGATATCGGCCTCAGTGACCTTGGCGAGCTCAGGGCCCGGATTGTAAGCGGGAAAATCCATCCCGAAGACGATCCTCTCTTCTCCGACCAACTCAATGGCAAAATTCAGGATGCGATACCAGTTGAAGCTACCCGTCGTGTCCAAAATGATATTCGGGTACTCTGCGGCGGTAGAGATGCCCTCAAACCAGGCTTCCTCCCCCATGTGCCCCATTATTATGGTCGCTTCTGGAAACCTCGCAGCAAGGTTTCCAAGGTTGCGAGGATTGGAATGTTCATCGGCTCCGCAGTGGAACAGCATGGGAAACCCAAGGTCTATACCCTTTTCCATTACCTTATTTAGACACGGTGAATCGGAATGGTATTGGCAGGCAGCCGGGTGAAATTTGAGTCCAATCATACCCAATTCTTCTTTCGCTCTTATCACTTCATCGACTGCATGCTGGTACCAGCGGGGATTGATAACAGCAAACCCCAGGAATCGATTCGGGTATTTTTTTACTATCTCAGCGATCTTAAGGTTTCCTTCATCAGGAGCATTATGGGGCTGCCACCATGAGACGCATCGTTTATCAATTCCATACCGGTCCATCGAAGCGAGGTGATCCTCCACCTCAACGTTCTTTTTCCAATACGCATACCAAGGATCACCAATATGGCTATGTATGTCGATGATCATATTTCTCCCTCCCATTCCATATTTGATCTTGATGTTTACTGCACACGCGCACCGAGCTTTTTGGAGATGAAACCGGCCGTCTCCATTACCAACTTCGCCAACTTATTAATGTTTTCTTTATTTATTCGCACAGTAGGCCCAGCCACGCTCAGGCCGGCTATGGCTTCCCCTCGGTGGTCAAAAATTAAGGCGCCAACACAGCGGATACCCTCGCAAAACTCCTCATCATCTACTGAGTAGCCCCGCTCCCGGATTAACTCCAATTCTTTGTACAGGGCTTTCGGGGCACTCATAGATTTCACGGTGCACGGTTTAATTGAACCGCCCTTAATAAGCTGGTCCCGCTCTTCCTCCGGCAAAAAGGCCAGAAGTGCCTTTCCAAACGCCGTACAATGAGCTCTGCTCCTGGTCCCGATAGGTTGATCCTGCCTTAAAATCTGTTTGCTTGTAACCTTGTCCAGGCAAATGACTTCCAACCCATCCAGGATCCCAAGGTTGACTGTCTCACCTGTCTTTTCCGACAGCTTGACCATGTATGGATGAGCTATCTCGACAACGTGGGTGTTCTCCCTCACTTTCCAGCCCAACTCGACGAGCTTCATGGAAACACTATAGGTAAGCGTTTCAGGATCCTGTTCAACATAGCCTGCGGAAGCGAGAGTGAGAAGAAGACGGTGAGCCGTCGATTTCGGAAAACCGAGGTGTCTACTCAATCTAGCAAGATCACACTTCTTGGCTGAGACCAGAAACTCAATTGCCTGAAAAGCTTTGATAACGGAATTGATCAAGTTGCTCGCCTACTCCTCTCACACCTTGATTTGTTCCACTATGTGGAACTGAGGTCCACAATGCAGCACGCGCCCATATTTGTCAACACTTCTTTAACCATTCAGAAGACCAACGAGTAGCCTCAATAGCGGTAATCCCGTATGAGCCGGTAGATTTTATTTCAGCCGGAGGGGCAATAGCCGAAGCTACCTGACTGTGAAAAATTAAGGGAATTGGACACAAGAGTTTTTTCGATGAAAGAAGGCATGCTGTAAAGTCAAAATAATTTGGAAGGAAGACAAGAGGCCCCCATACTCTAGTACCTAGTTCTGCCTGATTGCCTCTTTTCACTTGGCACGCTTATGGGCTTGCAACCCCAACAGATTGACAATAATGCAAAAGGCTGGTTTTGCCCAAACTGGCGATAGACTATGAGACGGGAGACAGGACAAATACTTTTCGCGGCATAGTCCTATTTTTCCGTATGGGTACAAGTGCTGAAAGAGCCCGAGAAAATTGAAACTTTTTGACACTCCCTATTCAACAACCTCCGCACCGGCCAGCCGCTCAAAAAACCGCACCAGACCACCATGGTCATTGCCATCCTCATTGGCAACCCTTAAGGCCTGCATTACCTCCATGACCTGACTCGTAAAAGACAGTGGAACTCCCAAATCGTGGCCAGTAATAAGGGCGTTATTAAGATCCTTTATGTGAAGTGCAATTCGGAAACCAGGGGCAAAGCGGCGTTCCAAGATTAACGGCATCTTCGCGTTGAGGCAATTGCTACCAGCCAGGCCGTCCTTGATAGCCTCAAAGATGAGTCGGGGGTTCACGCCAGCCTTTTTCCCCAGTACCATCGCCTCCGACAGTGAGGCAAGATTAAGCGCAACTATGATCTGGTTGACCAATTTGGTGATATTGCCTGCCCCCACAGGCCCTACCAAGGCCCCGCCGTTCCCCAGTACCTCGAAGATGGGCTTCACCTTCTCAAAGATTTGTGGTTTACCACCCACCATTATGACCAAGGTTCCGCCAATAGCTCCGGGTTCTCCTCCGGAGACAGGAGCGTCAAGCATATCCCCCCCCTTTGCCAAAACCTCTTTTTCAATTTTCTGGGCCACCAGAGGAGCGATAGAGCTCATATCCACCAGGATAAATCCAGGGCCTATGCGGCCCTCAAGGACCCCATTACTCCCCAGCACCACCTCTTCAACTTGAGGAGAATCGGGTAACATAGTGATAATTATCTGGCTTCGTTCCGCTACCTCTTTGGGCGAAAACGCCTCCTCCGCCCCTGCCTCAACTAATTCCTTAACAGGACCTCGGCTGCGATTGTGCACCACTAAGGAGAACCCAGCCTTGAGAAGATTTTTGGCCATGGGCTTGCCCATGATACCCAGCCCGATAAAACCAACTTTCATGAATACCACCTCCTTTGCACAGATATGGAGAAGTCATTGCTTCATCTTACAACCTTTATCCTATTATTCTATTTTAGCTCAAGCTTTCAGCGGATAGCGACAAACACTATCGTTGCCTTAGCGCACAAATCCTCTTTCACCCTCACCGTCTCAAATCAGATGTGTAGGCTCAAAACCTATTGCCATCTAACATCAAGTATTAATTATTACTATTACAAATAATATAACAAATGGGTACTGAGGATTTCGAGCTCAGCAATTGAGATCCGCCAGAAGAAATTTTCTCCCAGTCCAAAAATCTTGTTGACAGGGTAGAAAGCATATGATACCGAAGGCAAATCTGATATGATATATTTGATACCAAATCAAATCTTTTTGTTCAATCCTTCGCAAAATGCCCCTTTAAGAATCCCGAGTTGAGCAAACATTTGCAGTAACCGAAAGAGAACCAAAGGTATATGATCTTAGGAACCCCGCTCAAGAGACAGTCCTTACAGAACATGGTGTACCAGACCATCCGGCAGGCGATCTTGGAACGTGAGATTGAGCCTGGGGAGCAGATAAATATAAGAAAGCTGGCTGAGAGGTTGACCGTGAGTACCATGCCGGTGCGGGAAGCGCTCCGGCAGCTCGAGGCCGAGGGCATGGTCAGCTTCAATTCCAATAAGCGAATTGTAGCCAGTCAACTCTCACGATCTGAACTTTACGACATTTACAGGATTAGAATCCCCCTGGAAGAGATGGCGCTACTAGAATGTTTCGAGCGTAAAGACGAATCGGGGTTGAGACACTTGGAGGAACTCCAACGGCAAATGTCAAAGCCCGATGTAATCGGGGTGGAGTGGTTTAATCTCAACCGGGCCTTCCATATGAAACTCCATGAAATGTCAGGATCGTTACGCCTTTACCAAATCTTACAAGGGTTATGGAACAGCACCGGACCTTACTTACGCATTTACTCCGAAGACAAAAGGGCCGTGATCAAAGGCAACCAGGAACACAAATTGATTTTAAATGCGCTACGAAAGGGCGATAAGAGTGGCGCCAAGAGAGCTCTGCTGAAACACTTGCGCAATGGTCTCAAGGCTATAGAGCCGCACATAGAGTCGCAACCGGAAGATATTGATTAAGGCTGCGGTCATGAGACCTAAATTCGATTCTTCGACCTCCCATCAGTGCTGACCGGTGTTACTGGGCTCCGAGTTCCGATCCGCTGCTTTCGTTCGAGATCAAGGGGTTGGACTCAAGTAAATAAACGGCTAGAGGAGCATTTTTGGGAAACTATCAGCCAAGAAGCAATTGGTGCTTCAATTACAGGAGGGAGGCCGGATGCCCCGAGCTGAGGCTTCCTTGCTGGGTGGAGCTGGATGATCAACTTTTAATAACCCTTAGAAAATAAGGAGGTTGAGATCATGGCTGACCTGAAAAAGGAAAATGGGAGGAAAAAACGTAAGGGAATGAGCCGGCGCACCTTTATCAAGAAAAGCAGCATGATGGTGGGCGCAGCGGCTTTTGGAGGATTTCATTTCATCCCCAGCCGGGCCCTTGCTGCAGCGGGACCTATTAAGTTTGGTTGCCCTTTGCCCCTCACTGGGCCTTACGGAACCGAAGCATTAGACCAGCAGGGCGGGGCAGAACTGGCGGTTGCCGAGATCAACGCCAATGGCGGTGTTCTGGGTCGCAAGGTAGAACTCATCATTCGTGATACCAAGCTCAAGGCTGATGAAGCAGCGCGGCGTGGCAAAGAACTTCTTGAAAGCGAAAAGGTTGACCTCATGACTGGTTGTCTTTCCGCGTCCAACCAGCTGGCCGTCAACGAGCAGTGCAAACTGCACGGTGTACCTTACATCTCTATAAGCCAGGCCAACGAGATTACGCAAAGGCAAGACAACAGCGTTTACACGTATCATGAAGCCATGAATCCGCACATGACTACCCAAGCCGTGGGGGAATGGGTAGCCAAGAATTTTGGCAAGCGGTGGTACTACCTGACCTCGGATTATGCCTACGGCTGGCAGATGACAGATGGTTTCAAACGCAAGGGCAAGGAGTTTGGTGTCGAAAATGTGGGGGAAACCAAGCATCCACTGGGTACCAGCGACTATTCTTCGTATATGCCGCGCATCCTGGCCGCCAAGCCTGACGTGCTCTTTCTGGACAATTTCGGGAAAGACCAGCTTAATTCCGTCAAGCAGGCCACGGCCTTTGGCTTGAAGAAAAAGATGCAGATCGTTTGTCCCATCATGCTGATGTCTTCCAGGCTTGGGGCTGGTTGGCAACCCTATGAAGGAGTTGTTGGTGGCACATCACTTTACTGGGAGACTGATCATCCTACGACACAGAAATTTGTTGAGGCCTTCCGCAAGGCCTACAATCGTCCCCCTATCGATTATGCGGGTTACGCTTACAGCGGGGTTAAAGAACTGCTGATGGCTGTCGGTCGGGCTGGCAGCTTTGATCCGGTGGCGATCGCTGAGGCGATCGAGGGCCGAACATACGATAACTATAAGGGCAAGCAATGGTGGCGTCCGTGTGACCATCAGTCGCAGCAAGATGTCTTCATCATTGGCTCAAAAGAGGCCAAGGCCAAATATGATGTCTTTAAGCTTATAGCCACGGTGTCAGGTGACAACGAACGACTCTTAAGGACCTGCATTGAGGTAGGGATGAACCCCAACAAGCCTGTCCGAGCTGGTCTGAAAAAAAAGTAGTTGGCATATAGCGCTGACCCCGCCCCGCGAGGGGCGGGGCCCACCAAAAGGAGTTGCGGGACTTATGGATGCCTCCGTTATTGTTATGCAGCTTTTCACCGGTTTATCCCTCGGTATGCTTTACGTCTTGCTCGCCTTGGGTCTGTCCATCGTCTTCGGATTGTTGACGGTGGTGAATTTCGCTCACGGCGCCATGTATATGTGGGGGGCTTATATAGGGCTGGCCGTGGTTGCCCTGACAGGCAGCTTCTGGCTCGCCCTCGTGCTAACCCCGCTCTTGATGGGCGTCTATGGCTTGATTGTGGAGAGATGGCTCATCCGCCCCCTTTACGGCCGCGACATCAACTATCCGCTTCTTCTGACATTTGGTCTCCTGTTCATCATGGTGGAAATTGTGCGGATCTTTTGGGGGACTTCGGACCAGCCCTTCAGCGCGCCGGAACTGCTCAGCATGCCCGTGGAGCTTTTCGGCATCTTCTATTTCCCTTCCTATCGCCTCTTCGTGATTGCAATCACCATAGCGATTTGCATCTTTCTGTGGATTTTCCTGGAGAAAACAAATCTGGGGCTGATAATCCGGGCCGGGACCCGAGACTCGCTCATGGTCCGCGCGTTGGGTATTGACATGAATCGCATATGGTTCCTTGTCTTTGCTATCGGTGCGGCCCTGGCAGGTATCGCGGGCGTATTGGCATCACCTATCCGGAGTGTGTACCCGGAGATGGGCCATTTTATGCTGGTTGAATGCTTCGTGGTGGTGGTAGTTGGTGGCATGGGAAGTCTGAAAGGCGCCATACTGTCCGGAATAATCATGGGGGAAGCCATTGCCATAACCACCCTGTTTTACCCCCAGTTTGCTGATATCGTCATCTTCCTCGTGATGGCGGTAGTCTTATTGATACGGCCCAGCGGTCTTTTCGGCAGGGCAGGTTTGTTGGAATAACCAGGCCCGAGAGGGGGAAAGAAATGGCTGAATTAGAAACTACGGTCGCTAGTAAGCAATTGGGAGAGGTTTGCAGTCAATCTCTATGGCAGAGGGTGGTCGGGGTAGTCACTCGGTATCCTATGGCGTTCACAATCGCCTTCTTGGTTATCCTTCCCTTCATTCTCCCTTACAAGGCGCTCGGCACACTGATTATTATCTGGGGGCTTTTTGCCTTGGGTTACAACGTCTGTCTGGGTTATACGGGAATGCTCTCCTTCGGCCACGCAGCCTATTTTGGAACGGGAGCATACACCTTGGGGATTGTGCTTATCCGAGTGTGGGAAAATATATGGTTTGGTCTATTTTCCGCATTGTGTATGGGTGGAATAACGGCTTTTGTCTTGGGCTACATGTGCATAAAGCGCCGGGGCATTTATTTCGCTATGCTCACCCTGGCTTTCGCCCAACTCCTCTTTTTCATCGCATTTCAATGGGTCGACCTCACCGGGGGAGATAACGGCTTACGCAACATTCCCGCTGTTCCGGTTGCGTTACCAGGGTTTTCTATCGACATCCATTCCCCGCTGCGATTTTACTACTTTGTGCTTTTATTTGTGGTTTTGTCTCTCCTCGTGCTTAACAGGATATTGCAGTCACCTTTCGGGCATGTGTTGCAGGCGGTGCGGGAAAATGAAGCGCGGGCCAGGAGCTGCGGGTATGACACAACTAATGTGCGATGGCTGGCGTTCATTATATCCGGAGCCATCTCGGGTCTGGCCGGCGGGCTCTACGCCTTGTACCTCCATTTTGTCGGGATTGATACACTCTATTGGATAACCTCAGGCCAAGCGGTCATGATAACGCTTCTTGGCGGAATGGGTACCTTTATTGGCCCGTTTATCGGGGCCGGCGTGTTTCTTTTTCTGGAAGACGTGTTGAGCGCCCTGACGCGCAACTGGATGATATTCTTGGGAACGATTTTCGTGTTGTGCGTGCTATTTTTCCCCAGCGGGATATGGGGCACTATTAAAGAACTGGCAACCCGGAAAAAGGACTAAGGAGGCTCGAATCTCAATGACAGAAGTCCTCAAAACAATAGGCCTTACTAAGAAATTTGGGGGCCTTATTGCCGTAGACAACGTGAGCTTTAAGGTAGAAGAAGGCGATGTGCAATCCATCATTGGGCCTAACGGGGCTGGCAAAAGCACCTTTTTCAGGCTTATCTCCGGCGAACACAAGCCCACAGGGGGCGAGATCATCTTTGATGGGCAAGATATCACCGGTTTACCCCAGACGGCCATATCTCACCGCGGAATCGCCGTGGCTTATCAAATTACCAATATCTTCCCCATGTTAACAGCCATGGAAAATATCCGCGTGGCGGCTCAGTCCCGGCTCACCACCTTCAATTTTTGGTCGCGGGCATTATCTCTTGAAAAGGTAGTGGACCAGACTCTGGACATTTTGGAACAGATAGGTCTTGCAGAATTCAGGGACGAGGTCGCAGCCAATTTGTCTCACGGCCATCAGAAACGCCTCGAGATAGGCATTGCCTTGGCCACGCAGCCAAAACTACTACTTCTCGATGAACCCACAGCCGGGCTTGCCCCAATGGAGACCAGACAAATTATTGAGCTCATCAAAAAAATTGCAGAGAACCTGACTATTATCCTGGTTGAACACAAAATGAAGGTGATCATGGAAGTATCGGACAAAATCACGGTGCTGCACTATGGCAGGCTTCTCGCACAAGGAAGCCCTGACGAGATCCGTGCGAACCAAGAAGTGCGGCGGGTTTATCTGGGCGGTGTGAAAGTCTAACTATTGGAGCCAACATGTTACTAAGAGTGGAAAACATAGATACCTATTACGGATTGAGTCACGTCCTGCAGGATGTCTCTTTAGAGGTAGACACGGACGAGATAGTTACGCTGGTGGGTCGGAATGGGGCAGGCAAAACAACCACGCTCAAAAGCATCCTCGGGATTACCCCGGTCAGTTCTGGCCGGATCGTATTCAAGGATGAGGATATCAGCACCTTGCCAACTCACTTGATCGTCCAGCGTGGTATCTCCTATGTGCCTGAAGAACGACGCATAATCCCGGGATTGTCAGTGCGTGAGAACCTCAAGCTCGCATTGCTCAAAAGCAAGAACCGCGACCGCGAAGAGGAAATGATCGAGCGAGTGGGCCAATATTTCCCAGTGTTGCAGGACCGTCTCACCCAGGAGGGGGCCAGTCTCAGCGGTGGAGAGCAACAGATGTTAGCGATCGCCCGAGGCTTGGTGACCGACCCTGATCTCATGCTCATTGATGAGCCCACCGAAGGCCTCATGCCTGTATTGGTCGAACTCATTGGTGAAATGGTCCAAACCATCAACCGTGAGGGCGTAACCGTTCTATTGGTGGAGCAGAACATGGAAATGGCCCTCAGCATCTCGCAAAGGGCCTATGTTATGGATGAGGGACGGATTCAGTCTTTCGGGCCCGCCCAAGAGATCCTGGCTGA
>DATKYC010000189.1:0-7008 GCA_035528695.1 Acidobacteriota bacterium
AAATATAACGTTTGACGTTATTAGCGCAATGCGTTATTATCACTTATATGATAAAATCTTTCCGGGACAAAGAGACAGAAAAAATATTCAACAGGCAATTTTCGGGCAAATTGCAACAAAATATTCAACGTGTTGCTCGCAAGAAGCTGGTAATTCTTGATGCTGCGCCAGAATTAACTGATCTGCGAATTCCACCCGGAAACCAATTAGAGGCTTTGAAAGGTGACCGGAAAGGTCAATACAGCATACGCATCAATGACCAATGGCGGATATGTTTTAAATGGAGCGATGGCGATGCGTATGATGTTGAAATAACAGATTATCATTAGGAGAATCATATGAAAAACAAAAAGCTTCCTACTATTCATCCAGGCGAAATTCTTATGGAGGAATTCTTAGAGCCCATGGGGGTCAGCCAATACCGGTTGGCCAAGGATATAAGTGTACCTCCCAGGCGCATAAACGAAATTGTGCATGGGAAAAGATCCATTACCGCAGATACCGCTCTGCGTTTGGGACGGTTTTTTAGTATGTCCCCCCAGTTTTGGTTAAATCTCCAGACTCGATATGATCTTGAAGTGACTGAAGATTTGCTTGAGGATCGGCTCAATGATGAGGTACATGCACTTCAAGTGCAAACAGGTTAATATGGACTGAGGTTATAACCTTGCTGCTGAAGATGGACTGGGAAAAACTTGGCGGTTTTCCCCCTCCACTTAGCAGCCCGTTATGCGGTAGATGAATCCTATAATATTTTTAGTGGTGAAAAGATGGAAAAAAGTTTCAATGGTCAAAAGACGGCAAAATTAGGTACTGAAAAGAAGCCCGCTGTTGTTAATGTACAAACAGAAGAAAGATTGAAAGAAGTAGCATCGATATTTGAAGAAAAGGGTTGGAAATATACAATTGGCTTGGAACCAGATAAACCAGAGGATATTGCCGATTTAGAAATATTATTGAATCCACCAAAACCAAAGATAGCCGAAAAGAAAGTTGGCCGCAATGAGCCCTGCCCATGTGGAAGCGGGAATAAGTATAAAAAATGCTGTGGCAAATAAGGCTATCTTACATTCCAAAAGATTAGTCTGCGCATAACCACCTGCTTCACTCTAACGGCTGGAAGCCGAAGCACTTTTTTTATTCCTTGGTTTACTGAAGTTCCTCGTGGTCAAAGCAGGCCATCTATGTACCCGCCGCAGGTGAGCAGGACGTTATTTGAGACAAAACTAAAAAATGCAATAATTAATCCATTAAACCTAAATATAAAGGAGTAAAAATGGCAGAAGCAAAAGGATTGAGAAAACCGGTAAAGCTGAAAAATGAGCTGGCAGAGTTTCTGGGAGCAACAGAAC
This sequence comes from Acidobacteriota bacterium, assembly GCA_035528695.1. GTDB lineage: Bacteria > Desulfobacterota > DSM-4660 > Desulfatiglandales > Desulfatiglandaceae > DATKYC01. The sequence goes on from DATKYC010000189.1 coordinate 1,353, forward strand.
TTCCCAGGACAGAGATCACCAAAAAACTGTGGGACTATATTAAAGCGAATAAACTTCAGACAAGGACTGAAAATGGAAAGTCTGAGAACGCAGGCAAGTTCATTGTGGCAGATGCTAAACTGCTCCCGATCTTCAAAAACACAAAATCCAAAAGCAAATCAGGCAAGGTCACTGACCTTACAAATCTGAAAGAAGGCCAGACGATCAACATGATGCAGATGGCCGCTATTGTCGGCGCAAACATAGAATAAGCTTACTACAGAAGGGTCTTCATTCTTGACAGATCAAATTGGCAGGGTGAAGAATGAAGACCTGGCCCCGATATTCTTATTCCTCCGAAAAATACCTCGCCAGGAGATCCTTGGTTTTTACCACGTTCATGTTCAAACCCAGCTCCTTTCTGTCAAATCCCATGGCGAGACCCAGGATCTGAGTCAGGTATAATACCGGCAGGTTATAGGTCGTGTCGTACTGCGATTCGATACTTTTTTGATTACTATCGTACATTACGGAACAAAATGGGCAGACCAGGCATAAGGCATCTGCTCCAGCACCTGCGACACCATCCAGCTTTTGTTTGGCCACCAGAAGGGCGGTTTTTTCATCAACCGGCAGAACAGGGCCTCCGCAGCACCTCTTCTTGTTGGGATAATCTATGATCTTTGCTCCCGTAAACGCTATTAGGGCGTCAAGGGTTCGGGGGGCCTCGACCTCATCAAAATGTTCATAGATCTCTGATGGCTTAAGATAGTGGCACCCATAATGAATCGCAATGCCCAGGTCATCGAGGCTTCTCTTTAAATGGCTCTTTATTTGATCTTCTCCCACTTCTTCGTAAAGTATCCGTGCAAAATGCCTTACTTTCACCCCACCGCGATAGTGAATTCCCACCTTTGCCAGGCTGTTATTGATCTCCTCTCGCATACCCTCATCGATAGATAAGTGTTGAACAACCTCAGTTAACGCCGATGTACATGAACTACATAAGGTACATACATCCAATCCTTTTTCCTGGGCGAGCGCCAAATTGTAAGCAGCCAGGAGCATCGATGACTTTTGGTCGGCACTCTTTATAGGAAAGCCGCAACAGATAAAGTTTTCCAGGTCAACCAACTCGACCCCTAGTTTATTTGCAACTTTTCTGGCTGAAAGTTCATAATTCCTTGATCGCGCCGGAATGGTACATCCCAAAAAAAGGGCATATTTCATGTTTACTTCACTCCTGAGAAAAGAGATCTTTCACGACTTCACAGGTGATGGGCAGGGATGGGAGATCTACCTTATTTCGCTTTTTATTATCGAATTCGTCGAGAGGGTATATACGGCCGTGTTTTCTTATGATCTCCCCTTGCGCCCTAATACCTGGCGGAGCATTCCCCTCTCTTATTGCCATATTTTTTAGCAGGGTCATAAATTCGGTGATACTCACCCCTTGGGGGCATCTCTCCTGGCAGGCATAGCAACTTGAACAGAGCCATATGAAATCGCTCCCCAACACCTCCTTCCTGAGACCATAGAGGGCCATGCGGATAATGCGGAGCGGATTAAACTTATCGTTGACTGCCGTTATGGGGCAACTTGCTACACATGTTCGACAGGTGAAGCAGGCCATAATCTTTTCACCGCCCAGATGTTCAGAAAGCTCCTTCCTAAAATCCGGATCTGCCTTGTCAAGGTTGATATTGCCCATTAAACATCCCCCTTTTGTTTCCCGCGATCAATATTCGCCCGGCAATTGTCTAAGTTGCGCCAGAGAAAATACAGGGCCGTCCTTACACACATATTGTTCGCCTATATTACACCTGCCACACATGCCTATGCCGCACTTCATGCGCATTTCCAGGGAAAGCACGATCCTTTCAGGTGGGAACCCAAGCTCTTCCAGCACCGGTTGGGTGAACCTGATCATGATGGGAGGCCCGCACACAATCGCAATCGCATTTTCCGCGCTTGTAACCTTCTGCTTCGTTATGGTGGGCACAAATCCCACGTTGTATCTCCACTGGGGATCATCAGTTGCATCCACCGTGATATGCATGCTGAGGTCATCTCTTTTCTCCCACTCGGCCAGCTCTTCCCTGTACAGCAACATACCCGGGCTTCTCGCACCATATACCACCGTAATATCCTTGAACTTCCGTCGGTTCTCCGGGTGGAGCATATAGACAATACTTGATCTCAAAGTGGTAAAGGCAAATCCACCACCAATAATGACCACATTCTTCCCCTCCATCTCATCCCAGGGATACCAGTTGCCTAGCGGCCCCCGAACGCCCATCACATCCCCCTCTTTCATGAGATGGAGACGGGTGGTCACCACACCTACCTTATTCACCGTAAAACTCACGAAACCCTTCTCGGTAGGGGAAGAGGCGATCCCAATGGGAACTTCTCCCTTGCCCGCCACTGACAGCTCCGCAAACTGACCGGGTAAGTAAGAAAACCTCTCCTCATCTTCGGGATTGACAAACAACAATTTAAAGGTCTTGAGGTTCTGGTCTTCAGTCTCGGTGACAATTTCCTTTATTCGAACCGGATAGGGTAAATACGGATTCTCCACCCCCACACCCCCTGTATATTTTTTCTGTTCAGCAGACCACACGCCAACCTCTTCAATATGAATTCTACAGAGAGGCTCAATAACCATCCATCAAGTTGGCCACTTTCCTGATGTCGATGTTAACCGGACAGTACCGCACACAGCGGCCACAGCCAGAGCACTGAACCCCGTCGTGGTATCTATCCACATAATATTTCAGCTTGTGCATGAACCGCTGCCGCACACGCTGCACCTTCATCTCCCTGGGATTATGACCTGAGCCGTGAAGGGTAAAAAGGGGAAACATGCAGGAGTCCCAGTTTCTGATCCGGTCTCCCGCCTTCCCTGAAGCCTCATCCTGGATGTCAAAGCACCAGCAGGTAGGGCACAGGTACGTACAGGTACCGCAATTGATACACGCAAACGCCACCTCCTCCCAGAACGGCGCCTCAAAGAGCTCGTTTGTTACCTTTTCGCCCAGTTTACCAGTTGACACACCCGCGGCCACCATTTCACTAGCCGACCTCGCAAGATTCTCCGCTTCCTTCCGCACAAAATCAGGAGCACTGCTCCCACCCATCTTTTCCAGCAACTCCTCTCCCTTATTGGTCAGGGCTTTTGCCAGCACACGCTCGCCCAGATCGTAAAGCAGTGCATCGAGGCCTTTCTCGCTAAAAGGACCTCCCCCCACCGACGTGCAAAAACAGGTGGAGCGAGGGGCATTGCAGCCAAGCCCCACCAAGGTGGTTGACTCGAATCTTCTCACCCACCAGGGGTCCCTGTACTCAGGGCTGTCAAAATTGACCTTAACTATCTGAAACGCGTGGGCATCGCACGGCCTTATCCCCACAATCGCCCGGGGTACATACCTCTTCGGGGCCTCTTTCATTAGATGGACATCAGGATCACTCCCATCAAGACTGTAGTCAAACATGCGCTCGGACTGGGGATATACCAGGGACTTGGGAGATAGGCGGGTGTTAGGGTACCGAAAGTCAGGCCTATTGCCTGTCTCTAGGTCCACAAAGGTGTGAAAGTCCCCATCCCTTACCGGCACAAATACCTTGTACCGATCGCGCAAGCCCTCTAAGGCCTTCACCCATTCTTCCTTAGTGAACACTTTGCCAGTCATAATACGACTACCTTCTCCATCACATGGTAATTCTCAACGTGTCTCTTAGGGGGCTGGGCTCCTCTGTGGTATGCCCCGATCTTTAGTATCTACTTCCGCACTCGGCATTCCAACTTCCGGTCTTGTCACCGTATGAAGTCGTTATAATCATCGGGTCTATACACATCCAATGGGGGCCGCTGATCCAAACTGAGGCCCGCCTCCCAGGAAAAGAGTTCCTGAGCGTCCTTGTTGAGCTTTTTGGTAAACTGCCTGACCGGTACTCCCACCGGGCAAACCCTCTCGCACGCACCGCAGTCAGTGCATCGCCCCGCACAGTGATACGCCCTAAGCAGATGAAATGTCATAGTATCAGTCGGGTCAATGCCCTTCCCCACCCATTGAGGCCGCGATTCGTCCACAAAGCAGGTTGGACAGTAGCATAAGGGACACGCGTTTCGGCAGGCATAACAGCGGATACACCTGGAAATTGCACGTGCGAAAAACCCCCACCTTTTCTCAGGACCCATCGCCTCAATCTTTTCCACATCCCTGTACTGATCCGTTCCTCCCCGCTCCTCCACAGGTGCAGCTACCATCTCATCGTACTCAACGGGGTTCCGGTGGGTGCAGATCGCACAGTTGCGCTGCACATACTCCATCTTCTCCAGTGTCTCCTCAAAATCACTGCCCCTCACCTTCAGTGTCTCGCCGTCTTCTTCCACGGATACTATCTCTCTGTACTTGACAGCCCTCTTCACTGCCCGGTGATCAATCACGCCGGTGCAGGGGATACCCACAATAAAGAGCTGCTCCCTCGCTATCTGATTTTCAATGATATGCGTTACAATGTTTCGGGAATTGCACCCTGTTGCCACAATACCGATCCTTTCGGTCCTCTTGGTCAAATAGGTGCAGAGATTAAGGCCACAGTTGCTGTCCCAGTAAAGGAGATCCGCCTTCCCAGGATCCCTGACAAGCACAGGCTCATTCATCATCGGCACCGAACCCTTCCTGTACCCGATGAAGACATCCACCCTTCCCTTCTCAAGCAGTTCCCTGGCGACATCTCTAATCTTCTCAGTGTATTCGCGCATTACGCCACCTCGGCCCTCTTCTTGATCAGATACCTGGCAGGCCCTAAAGCCCTGACCGCCTCGCTCACCTCGCGGGCCACCTCCACAAACTTAGTGCCCTCTGCCGAAGATATCCAGGAAAAATGAAGCCTTCCCGGTTCCAGGCCATTATGCTCAAGGAAGTTCTTCAAAAGGGCAAATTTTCGCCTGGCATAGTAATTACCTTCCAGGTAATGGCAGTCCCCTGGATGTCACCCTGATACCCACACCCCATCAACCCCGTGACGGAAGGCGGCCAGTATAAATTTGGGGCTCACTCGCCCCGAACAGGGCACCCTGATGATTCTGAAATAAGGCGGATATTGAAGCCGGCTCACCCCTGCCAAGTCGGCAGCACCATAACTACACCAGTGACACAGAAACGCCGTAATCTTCGGCTTCCAATCGTTCATCCCCATCTCCTAATGTTTACCCTATCGTCTGGATTCATAGCTCGTCAATCATGGCCATGATCTGCCCATCCTCAAACCCTTTCAAATTAATTGCCCCTGAGCGGCAGGAGGCAACACACAGCCCACACCCCTTGCACAGGACCGGGTTGACCTCAGCTTTGTCCGCATTTGCCCCCCCTTCCACGTACGATGTCGCCGAGTAAGGGCAGAGCTCAACGCACAGGCCACAGCCGCTGCAGAAGGCAGAACTTACATAAGCCACAGTCCCAGTCACATGGATCTTCTTCTTTGACAACAACGTGACGGCTCGCGAAGAAGCTGCCTGGGCCTGAGCCACCGATTCATCTATTGGTTTCGGATAGTGAGCCATACCGCAGAGAAACACGCCATCAGTGGCAAACTCCGAAGGACCAAGCTTTGCGTGCGCCTCCACGAAAAAACCGTCCTCATTCATTGGCACCTTGAAAAACTGGGCAAG
>DATKYC010000190.1:0-2430 GCA_035528695.1 Acidobacteriota bacterium
CCCCATGCCAAGCCATGTGTTCCTTTCAGAGGACTTCAAATTATCATTTTCTTTAGTCAACCTCTGAACCTTTTTCTGGATGGTTTCCAGGGAAGAATTAGCTCTATCATATGCCGCTTTCACCTCTATGTAGTCTGAGGCTCCACTCCTTAGTGTTTTATATTCATCTCGCAACTTCTTAAGCTCCCTGGAAGTTTCTTCCAGTTGTCTACTAAGATTCTGCTCAAGCAGTGCCCCGTCACTTGACCTTTTTCCGGCCAGTGCCAGCTCTTTTTTGAGCCGAATATTCTCTTCCTCTAAAGACGCTGCTTTTGTCTTCCATGGTACCCGAGTTTCCAGATACCTGCTCAAAACCCAGCCCTTAACAGCACTCTCCCCTCGTCCCAGGACACTAACCCGAGTCCACTTTTCGTTAGACTCCAGAACCTCTACCGCCTGACCCGAATTAAGTAATGTGAGGATCTTATTTTCGACGCTGGGTCCTGTGCGCACGGTAATCTCAAAGGAATCAGTCACATAGGCCCTTTCAGCCCAACTCGAATCCCCAATCGCACACAACCCTATTATAATTATAGGGATGATAATTCGAAATCCTTTCATAAGCTTTGAGCCTCCTCATTCATCCTTTTCCTTCCTCAACACCCTTATATCGCCAATTCGGGTAGAAGGATACTGTCCCTGGTGATCCTTTTCCAGATACTTCACCATATCCCAAAGGGTGTTCAGAGCCATAGAGACGCCTACGAGCGCCTCCATCTCCACTCCGGTCCGCGCCTGCGCACTTACAAAACACCTCACTTCGATAGATTCCTTTGAAACCTCGAATGTCACGTTTACCGTATCGAGAGAAATCTGATGGCAGTGTGGAATCAAGAGGTGGGTCTGTTTCGCAGCGCTCATTGCAGCTACCTCTGCAACCAGGAGCGGGTCCCCTTTCTTGATCCGGCCGCTCTTGATCTCATCAATTGTGGTGGGGAAAAGGAAGATCTTTCCTGAGGCCTCTGCCTGTCGCTTGACAACAGGCTTTTCGCCTACATCTATCATGCCCATGTCTCAGCCCCCCAACTCTAAGAGAACTCCTTTTTCCTAGTTGCCTCTTCCTTAATACGATTGACAGCAGTAATGAGAGCGGGAAACACGTGCTCTCGCGTATCACCACCTACCGCTACAGCCATAACATCCTCCCCCACCTTCAGAAGGCCCCCATAGGCCTCAACCAGCACCTCAATAATTCCTGGCATCTTCTTTATATCATTAACTATTGTTTCAATAACATTATAGCCAAACGTGACCTCTATGCCCGTCACTTCCTGACCATTTAGGGAGGTCCCACGCACTACACCCAAATGGGTCGCAATCATCCCCATTTGAGAGTAACCGGGATGCTTCTTGAAAGCCTCTATCATTCTATTCAAGTCCATTCTAAACTCCTTGGTTCTCCAGTTATTCGGTATTTCCCTCCTCGTGATCCAGGTTGAACAGTTTTCTCGTCACGTCAATATAGCCGTTGACAGTATGCCTGTCTGCCTTCTTCTTTAAGTAAAGGATAGGGTCATTCAGCACCTTTTCGGTAATGGAGCGCGTTAAAGTGTAAAGAGCCTCCTCCTGGGCAGGCGTCAGTTGCCTCAACACGGAGTTGCTTTTTTTCAACTCTGTCTGAACGATCGCCTCTGCCTTTTTCCTCAAGGAGATAATAGTCGGGACCACCGCGAGGGTCTTAAGCCACTTTTCGAATTTGACGACCTCTTCCTGCACGACACGTTCGGCCTTTATTGCTTCCTGTTTTCGCTGTGCCAGGTTGAGCCCGATAACGTTTTTCAGGTCGTCAATGTCGTAGACGTAAACATTTTCCAAGACGTTGACCTCCGGTTCTACGTCCCTAGGCACGGCAATATCAATGAAGAAAAGGGGCCGGCTGCGCCTTTTCCTGAGGGAATTTCTTACCTGCTCATAGGTAATAATATATTCGGGAGAGGCGGTGGATGTCAGCACTATATCCGCTTCCACCAACTGAGATGGGATTTCCTCAAAGGAAACAGGGCTTGAATTAAATAATTCAGCTATCTGGATCGCCCTCTCAAAGGTCCGGTTGGCAACTACGATTGACCTCACGCCATTGGCTATCAAGTGTTTGACCGCCAGCTCGGCCATCTCTCCGGCTCCTATGAGAAGCACTTTTTTCCCGTCCAGGACGTGAAAGATTTTCTTCGCCAGCTCAACCGCGGCGTAGCTGACCGAGACAGCCGCCTCACAGACCCCTGTCTCCGTCCTTACCCTTTTTGCTACATGAAAGGCCTTGTGCATCAACCTGTTGAGAACTACGCCCGAGGTCTTCTGCCTGGTCGCCTGCGCATAGGCCTCTTTTATCTGCCCCAGGATCTGCGGTTCACCAACAACCATGGAGTCAAGGCTCGAAGCCACCCTGAAGAT
>DATKYC010000191.1:0-7136 GCA_035528695.1 Acidobacteriota bacterium
ACACGAGCATGAGGTCAAGGAAAGGCCGATCATTGATCATGTAATCATTAAAGCCGATGTAAGGGGTTCTACGGAAATAGCCCGGCACATGAAGGCAAGAGGACTAAATCCGGCGTCATACTTTAGTTTGAACTTTTTCGAACCTATCACCAAGATATTATCCGAATATGGTGCCGTTAAGGTATTTATTGAGGGTGACGCAATTATCGCGTCAATCTTTGAACATGAAGATAAACCGGCTTATTGTGTCGCCCGGGGATGCGGGCTCGCGATAAAAATGATACTGATCATCAGGCAATACAATACAAAAGCAAAGACATACCGACTTCCCCCCTTGGAGGCGGGGATTGGCATAAGTTATTATGAAGCTCCGCCGGCATTTCTCTTTGATGGTGATAGACGAATTATGATCTCTTCAGCCATAAGTGTGGCGGATCGGTTGTCTGGGTGTTCCAAGTCTTTACGTACACGATTCGCAAAACAAAAAAGGCCATTCAATCTCTATGTGTTTCAAGAGTCGTCACAAAGGGATACGGCCCTTACGGCAGATGATCTAATCCTTCGATACAATGTAAACGGGATTGAGCTGGACCTTGCCGGCTTTAAGAAGCTATCCGAAGAGATTGACCTGAAAGCTATGGAGTGTGTACTCCCTGAACTACAAGAACAGAAGATTCACATATATACTGGAAAGTTTCCCACAGTAGCCGGAAGGTATCAGCGCCTGGTGATCCGTGAGGGGTCCATCGGGGAAGTTTCACCAACAGAGTTAACTCTTATCGCACAGACTCCGAATAAATACTATGAAGTTTGCACACACCCCAAGCTCTATGATTACGTAAAAAAGATGCTTTGAGAAACCTCCATTTAGGTAAAAGAAAGATTGCTCAGCGAGCGCATTCCCAGCAGCTTGCTGCGGGGACAAGGGAGCGGATCCTATAATTGACAAGTAAATTTATCTGATCAGTCGAGGAACTTTGGTGGGAGCTGGGATTGGCCGGAGATCTTTAAGGAATCAAGAATCATTAAGGTAGAAGTCCCGTGAGCCACCAGGGTGCCCCCCTCGTCTTCAATAGACGCTTCACCAAGGCAGATCGTCTTGCCAACTCTGATACTTTTGCCAACGGCAATTAGACGGCCACGGGAAACAGGAGCCAGATAGTTCAGCTTTAGCTCCACTGTTGTCAAACCCACCTCCTTTTCCACCGCAGCGTAGACGGCCCAGTAGACTGCTGCGTCAATCAATGAGGCACACACACCCCCGTGCACATTCCCATAGGGCTGGAGATGCTTTTCCTGAAGAGCAACCTCAAGATGGGATTCCCCCCACTCAAGGGATCTGATTTCCATGGACAGGAGGGTAAAGTAGGGGCAGGTATTTACTGTCTTTGCAATCGCGGTGATATAGGCTGGATTGAGTTTCCTGGATGACTTATGCTTGAAAGTTTTCAAATTGCTTACGTTAACCACCTCTTCCGTCTCTTGTAATGCTTCACGTCGCGGTAGCTCTTTTTCTTCCCCACCTCGGTTAAGCCCAGGTAAAACTCTTTCACATCCTCATTTTCCTTGAGCTTTTCCACCGTGTCATCCAAAACGATCCTGCCGTTCTCCATCACATAGCCGTGACTCGCAATGGACAATGCCAAGCGGGCGTTTTGTTCCACAAGGAGGATGCTTACCCCTTCCTCCCTGTTGATCCGTTGGATAATCTCAAAAATCTCAGATACCAAAAGGGGGGAAAGCCCCATAGAAGGCTCGTCCAGGAGCATCAATCTGGGAGTGGACATCAGTCCCCTGCCGATTACCAACATCTGTTGCTCACCACCACTTATGTAGCCGGCGAGGACGTTTTTGCGTGCCTTGAGCCTTGGGAAATACTCGTATACCATACGCATGTCATCTTTCAGCTTGCTCCTGCTCTTGTTGGTGTGACCGCCTGCGATAAGGTTTTCATCGACGGTTAACTCCTCAAATACCCGCCTCCCCTCCATTACCTGAAAGATACCCATACGGACAATTTGCTCAGGGTATTTCTTATCTATCCGTTCTCCCATGAATCGAATTTGCCCGTCAGTGACCTCGCCGTCTTCTGATTTCAATAATCCTGAAATGGCCTTGAGCGTGGTGGTCTTTCCGGCACCATTGTTTCCGAGGACGGTCACTATCTGGCCTTCGTTCACCTTAAGGGACATCCCCTTTAATACAAGGATCACATTATGATAAATAACTTCAATGTTGTTCACTACCAGAAGAGGGTCCATGATCATGCCCCCAACCTGGAGTAAGTTATGTCTGCCTCACCCAAATAGGCCTTTATGACATGTTCGTTATGCCTGATCTCCTCCGGTTTCCCCTCGGCGATCTTGATGCCAAAATCCAGCACACAAATCCGATCGGATATATCCATGACCACCCCCATATCGTGCTCGATCAGGACAATCGTGACCCCCCATTCTTCGTTTATGTCCAGAACAAAACGGGCTATGTCTTCAGTCTCTTCGAGGTTCATACCGGTAGCCGGTTCATCCAAGAGGAGAATTTTGGGCTTCATGGCAAGGGCCCGCGCCAATTCCACACGCTTCTGGAGTCCATAGGGAAGGGTGTGAACGATACTCTTCCTTATGTGTTCGATTTCAAGAAGGTCTACGATTTCCTCTTCTATCTCTTTGCGAAACGCCATTTCCTCATTACGGCACTTACCGTAGTATATCCCTCCTGAAAGGAACCCGGACTTCATATGGACGTGTGCACCGAGTTTGATATTACCGAGGACACTCATATGGGCAAAAAGCTCAACATTCTGGAAGGTGCGGGCTATGCCCAGTTTGGCTATCTTGTGGGGTTTCACACGGGAGATGTCCTGGCCTTCGAATATAACCCTTCCCTTCTCCGGATGGTAAAAACGGTTGATACAATTTAGGAGACATGTCTTGCCCGCCCCATTGGGTCCAATAATGGAGAATATTTCCCCCTTTTTGACCCCCGTACTCACCCCGTTCAGGGCCTTAAGACCACCAAAACTCAGGTGAATATCTTCGACTCGAAGCTGGTATTCTTTGTTATCTTCCATTTTCCCAATCGTTATTCTAAAGTTTCAACTTCCTTTACCCTCACGGTAGTCTTCATTCGAAATCCCTTACCGTCCTGGTAGCGGATATCAGCCTCTATTTCCAGTTTCTCCTGGTCCCCATAAAGGGCATCAATCAGCTGTTTATATCTCTGTTCAACGAATTTTCTCCTCACCTTTCTTGTCCTCGTCAACTCATCATCGTCCGCGTCCAGTTCTTTGTAGAGGAGAACAAATCTCTTTATCTTGGCAACTTTCGGGAGGGACTCATTTGTCTTTGCCACCTCCTGTGCAATAAGATCGTACACCTCCTCTTTTTGCGACAGGTCCGTAAAGGTTGTATAGGGGATCTGATTGTTTTCGGCCCACTTGCCCACGTTGCCCATATCAATAGAAACCATGGTTGCAATAAAAGGCCTCTCCTGGCCTACAACCACCGCATCCGTTATGAAGGGGCTAAATTTCAATTTATTTTCAATAAGTTGAGGAGAGAACTTACTTCCGTCGCCCAACTTCATGACATCGGACATACGATCAATAATGACGATGTGCCCATCTTCCTCAATGAGCGCCGCATCCCCCGAGTGGAACCAGCCCCCTTCAAGCGCCCTTTCTGTCCCCTCAGGATCCTTGTAGTAGCCTTTGAAGATGGTATCGCCTCTGGATAAGAGCTCACCTGTATCAGAGACCCTAAACTCAAGCCCCGGAAGGGGGGTGCCGACCGTATCCAGACGAATATCATCGGTCCGGTGAATAATAGAGGCTGCCGTTTGCTCCGTCATCCCATAGGCCTGCTTTATATTCACTCCCAGGGCCTGAAACATATTAAATATCTCTGGACCGAGGGGTGCTCCACCTGTATACACGTGGCGGAGCCGGGAAAGGCCGAAATAGTTTTTCAGTGATCTGAAAAGGGAAAAATAACCCATCAAATTCAAGAACTTCCAAAAGACAGGCGGCTCCTTCTTCTCAAGCTTAAATGCCGCCACCTTGTACCCTACCGGCATAAATAGCTTATAGGCCATCCTCTTTATCCAGGCCGCATCCTGGATTTTGACCTGAATATCAGAGCACATCTTTTCCCATATTCGAGGTGGGGCCAGCATGATATGGGGCCCAATTTCCCGAATATTTGCCTGGACCGTTTCTACCTTTTCTGGAAAATTGACCGTAAAGGACTTGTACAGAGACCAATACACACCGAATTCCTGTTCCCCAATCCAGGGAAGTGGAAGAAATGAGACATACTCGAAGTTGTCCGAAGCAGTATCAACCAGATCCTGGCCCCTGGCCACGCTGAACATATTCTTCTGCGTAATCATACTCCCTTTTGGCATCCCGGTGGTGCCCGAAGTGTAATTGATCATGCCCACGTCGTCAGGGGATATCTTCTTAATCATCTCATCGAAGAGCTGAGGCTCCTTTTCGGCCACTTCTCGCCCTAATTTCTGCACATCTCCAAAATAGGCCAGAATCGGGTCATCGTAGTGCCTCATTCCCTTTGGGTCATCTACAATAACCTTTACTACTCCTGGACATTTCTCCTTGATGTCCATCATCTTGTCGGCCTGCTCCTGGTCACCCGCAACCACGAAAATAGAATCCGAGTGATTGACAATATACCCCACCTGGTCTGGGTGGCTGTCCGGGTAGATTCCCACAATAGCCCCGCCAAGGCACTGCACGGCCACTTCAGAGTAAAGCCCTTCCGGCCTGTTGTCCCCAATGTAGGAAAGCTTGTCACCCGATTTGAACCCCAGGGAATGAAGCCCCAGGGCAAAATCCCTCACGTTTTCAAGATAGCCTTTCCAGGTAACCGATTGCCAGATACCGAACTCCTTCTCTCGAATGGCCACCTTTTTGTCGCCAAACTCAAGAGCATTCCTTTGTAACAACTCAGGAAGAGTTAATACTTGCATGGAACAAGAACCTCACGCTAGATACTGTTCCTGTCCCCAAAACATCCGGGGACAGGAAGCAACACAGAAATGGAAAAATCAGTCGAGGGTAATCCAGTCCGAAATAGGATCAAATTGCTTGGTCTTTGAATTCCCCCGGACGATTCTACCCACCGGGACGCTGTTGTTTTTCATAGTCACGGGAGGCATAAGCCCACCTACGTCGAAATTCTTGATCGATTGAATCGCTGCGGCCAAACTATCTCCAGTAATGGCCCCTGTCTTGTCTGCGCGCTTGAGGGCTTCAATAAATAGGGTAGTCCCCATGAAAACCTGCATGTAGGCCTGAGAGCGATACGCTGCCATCTTTGGACGCTTCTTTTCGGTCCAGGCCCGGATCTTCTTAACCATGGGATACTCATCCTGGTAGTAATATGAGTAGGCTGTAACCCCTACGTACTCATCAGCTAACGGGCCTAATTGATCCAACAGATGCTTTTCGGTTGACCAGAATGTCCCCATAAACTGAGCCTTCAGCCCGTAGTCTTTAGATTGCTTCATTACCGCCGTAATTGGAGTAGTGACAAAACCCTGAAAGATGCAATAATCCACTTTTTTTCGCTTCATATCCAGTATCTGAGTTGTGATATCAACACCTCCAACCTTCGATACCTCCTCGGCAACCAGGTTTAGGCCCATTTTTTTACAAAGCTCCCGGCCTGCGGGGATCGGCTCACGACCGAATTCGGTGTCGCTGTAAAAAAAGGCTATGTTGGCACCTGGTTTTTGTTTGGCAATATATTTGAGAAGGACGGCAAACTGTTCGGCATAGGTTGGTCCGGGGAGAAATAGATAAGGGTTTTCTTTGGGATTTGCTGCCATCTCAGCAAAAGTATACGCAGAGTAGAGCACCTTATAGCGATCCTTGATCTCCGGTGCCAAGGCCTTGGTCATACCCGTGCTCTGTCCCCACATACAGTGTGGCTTGTACTGGGCATACAGGCTCTTAAACGCGGCGATCCCCACATCGTTTTTATATTCACCATCTTTCCAGTAATACTCGATCTTTTTCCCGTTGACGCCCCCCTCCTCATTGGCCATACCTATTGCATCCTCCATGGCATCAGCACCATGGATCCCGGCAAAGGCAAATCGTCCGGTGAAGGGGTGTACGGCACATATAGTGGGATTTTGCTCGGCCATGGCCTTACTGAAGCCGAACAATCCGAGACACAAAACTAAACTGAGAATAGAAATAACCGTCTTTTTCATGCTGGACCTCCATAACTTGACAAATTAGAAATTTATCTTCCAAGCCTAAAGTTATTTTCACCTCCTTTTCTCCGAATATATCTCCTTGCTAATACGTGAAGGGCCAAAGCCTAAAGAAGGCCTTTATCCTGTTCCAGATTTCCGCGAGTCCGAGAGGCTCAAAGACAAGGAAAAGGACAATAAGGAGCCCGAAGATAACTTCCTTCATCGGCACAAAGATCTCATCATAACCGGGCACATATAACTTCACTATGTCAGAAAAGTGACTCAAGACCTCAGGGGTGAGGGTTATAAAAACAGCCCCGAATATGGAACCGAGTATGCTACCCAGACCCCCCACAATAATCATGGCAAGGTACTGGATACTTAGGATAAAGGGAAAGTGGTCCGGAGTAACAACCTTCAGAAAGGTAACCCATAAGGCCCCGGCTACTCCAGCATAGAAAGAGCTTATTGCAAACGCACTAAGTTTATATCGCAGAAGATTGATCCCCATAATCTCTGCTGAAAGATCCCTGTCACGGATCGCCACAAATGCCCTACCCATGCGGGAACGGATGAGGTTCCTGGCATACCCCACCGCAAGCACCACAAAAACGAGGGTAATCCAGTAAAACTCTTTTTCCGTTTTAAACTCAAAGCCGCCTATTTGGGGATTGGGGACGTGTATGCCCGTGATGCCTTTGGTCATGGATTCCCAGTGGATAAAAATAAACTCAAAGATAAACTGGGCAGCCAACGTGGCGATACAAAGATAGAGGCCCTTTATTCTAAGAGACGGTATGCCGATAATCATTCCAGCCAATGCGGCCACAAGACCGGCAACGGGCAGGGACAGCCAGAAAGAAAACCCCAACCGGGTGACAAGGATCGCTGAGGTGTAAGCCCCCACGCCGATA
>DATKYC010000192.1:0-10823 GCA_035528695.1 Acidobacteriota bacterium
ACCTGCGATAAAAGTTCTACACCCGGCAGAAAGAAGCTGTTTACTCGCTTGTTATATATCTCATTGAAAACTTCCTCCTCCCTTACCCAAAGACATACCTCCAACCCCTTACC
Organism: Acidobacteriota bacterium; assembly: GCA_035528695.1. Classification (GTDB taxonomy): domain Bacteria; phylum Desulfobacterota; class DSM-4660; order Desulfatiglandales; family Desulfatiglandaceae; genus DATKYC01. The sequence goes on from DATKYC010000192.1 coordinate 114, forward strand.
GGCTAAAAGATTCGCGAGCGTCGTTCCCCAGCTCCCGGCACCTATCACTGCAACTCTCAAGATTTCAGTGCTTTCCACCGGATTTACCTTCCATCATCCCCAACCGCGACAAACAAATCCCTTCCCTTACTATTCATCCATCACCTTTGCAACGCCCATAACCTTCTCATTCTCTCCCAGACCAATCAGCTTAACCCCTTGGGTATTTCGTCCGATCACCGAGATGTCCACCGCTCTGAGTCTTATAATCTTCCCGTGCCCAGTAATGATCATCAATTGATCATGGTCAGCCACCTGATAGGAGTATACTACCGGCCCATTTCTTTCAGATGTCTTTATGGTCAGTATCCCCTTGCCACCTCTTGACTGCCTACGATATTCATCAGTCCTAGTCCTTTTCCCATACCCGTTTTCTGTAACGGTCAAGATGGTGGCACCCTCACTAAGGCTGTCCATGCTGACCACCTCATCTTCCGGATCCATCCTAATACCGATATTCCCCGCAGCCACCCTACCCATGCTCCTCAATCCAGACTCGTTAAAACGGATGGACTTTCCCTGTCTGGTTGCAAGAAAAATGTCATGTTCGCCACTTGTCACACGCACTGCTATAAGCTCATCCTCGTCTTTGATACTAAGCGCAACAATTCCTACTAATCTCGGGTGACTGTAATATTTCAGCTCCGTTTTCTTAACCAACCCCCTTTTGGTGGCCATAACCACGTACCTTGCCTGTTCAAAATCGCGAATTGAAAGCACAGTGGTCACTCGCTCACCACTTTGAAGATTCAAGAGGTTCACTATGGCTTTTCCTCGAGTAAGTCGACCAGCTTCAGGAATTTCATGAACCTTCTTCCAGTAAACTCTCCCCTTGTTAGTGAAAAACAGAAAATAATCATGGGAAGATGCCACAAACAGGTGTTCAACGAAATCTTCTGCCTTCGGTTTGACACCGGTGAGGCCTTTGCCACCTCGTCCTTGCGCCCTATATAGACTACTTGGGTTCCTCTTTATGTAGCCTTGATGGCTCATGGTAACTACCATGTCCTCTTCGGCTATTAGGTCCTCCAGATCAATCTCCTCGGGATCTTCAATAATCTCGGTCCTTCGTTCATCCCCATGCTGTTCGGCTATCTGTTTCACTTCATCCTTAACTATCTGTAGTACCATCGCTTCACTTCCTATAATTGACCTAAAGCGCGCAATCTCTCTTATGAGATCCTGATATTCCGCATCGATCTTTTCTCTTTCCAGCCCGGTCAGTCTCTGTAATCTCATGTCCAGAATAGCCTGAGCCTGGATGTCTGACAGCTCGAACTCGGAGATAAGTCGGGCCTTCGCCTCTTTCGGGTCAGGAGAGGATCTAATTAATTCGATTACATCGTCCAGAAAATCAAGGGCCTTCTTCAACCCTTCAAGAATATGGGCACGTTCCTCGGCGTTCCTGAGGTCATAAATTGTCCTGCGAATGACAATTTCACGGCGATAGGAAACAAATTGCTCAAGGATCTCTTTGAGCTTCAGGATTTGTGGGCGAGCACTCACAATTGCCAGAAGGATGATCCCGAAGGACACCTCCATCTGGGTGAATTTATACAAACGGTTTAAAACAACGAAGGGCTTTCCCTCTCGCTTTATCTCGATTACTATTCTCATTCCCTCCCTATCAGATTCATCCCTGATATCTGAAATATCTTCTATCTTCTTCCCCCTAACCAGCTCGGCCATCTTCTCTAAGAGCTTGCTTTTATTCACCTGGAACGGTATCTCTGAAATTATGATTCGCTCCCTATTGTGGGCGAGCTTCTCCACAAACGCCCTGCCTCTGATTCTTATTATACCCCTGCCCGACTTGTAGGCCTCGATAATCCCTTTTTTGCCGTGGATAAAACCAGCGGTCGGGAAGTCGGGACCAGGAATAATCTCCATCAGTTCTTCCACATCAATATTTGGATTATCAATAAGCCTTATAATCGCGTTACATACCTCAGAGAGGTTATGTGGCGGAATATTGGTGGCCATACCAACAGCGATACCTGAGGAACCGTTCACAAGCAAGTTCGGGATGGTGGTAGGCAGTACTACTGGTTCTGACATGGAACCGTCATAATTGGCAACTAGATCAACTGTTTCTTTGTCGAGGTCTGACAAAAAATCCTGTGCCAGTTTTGTGATTCTCACTTCGGTATAGCGCATAGCGGCAGGCGGATCCCCATCCACCGATCCAAAATTTCCCTGGCCGTCTATGAGAGGGTATCTCATTGAAAAGTCCTGCGCCATCCTTACAATGCTGTCATAGACTGCTACATCTCCATGCGGGTGATACTTACCAATAACATCGCCTACGATCCTGGCGGACTTCTTAAATGGTCTGTTGTAATAATTCCTCAGCTCATGCATGCTATAGAGAATCCGCCTATGAACCGGCTTCAGACCATCTCGTATATCAGGGAGCGCTCTTCCGACGATAACGCTCATGGAATATTCGAGATAAGACCTTTTCATCTCATCTTCTATGTTGACAGAATCAAAGTGTAAATCCAGGGTCATTCTCAGTCTCCAAATCTCTATTATTCATTAAGTTTACTTCCTAAGGTCTAAAGGGAATGAACACAAAAGACGCTACAAACTGCTCGAAGACGGCAACACTATATATCCAAGGAACTTACTTCTAAGGCATTGCTCTGAATAAATTCCCTTCTTGGTTCAACTCTATCACCCATGAGAACCGTAAAAATACCATCCGCCTCTAAAGCATCTTCTATTCGCACCCTTAAAAGCGTCCTTCTTCCGGGGTCCATAGTGGTAGACCAAAGTTGGCTGGGATTCATCTCGCCTAATCCCTTATACCTCTGAATAGTCAGCCCCTTCTTTCCTTTCTCCATAAGCTCATTGAGAAGTTGCCGAGGATTTCCGATCTTCCTCGCCTGACCGTCACTTGCAATGACATACTTGGCATCCTTGAGTTCGCAAAAATCCTTTGACATGCCCATAACTTGGCTCAGTTCACGAGAAGACAACAACTCCCAATTGACAGCAAAGCTCTTCCCGCCGTTTTTCGATTCAGTAACAAGAAATTCGTAATATCCATCCTCTTCTCCCAGTTCAATGTCGCTCACATAAAAGCCGTTACCGTGAAGGTCTTGAAAAAAACCTTCCATAAACTCTTTGTCCTTAAAGAGGTTTTTACTTGTAACCCCACTGGATGCCAAGAATTCCACAAACCTTTTACTGATGCCTTTTCTGGAAAGTCTATCCAGTCTATTGTAAAACTGAGTGAGCAGGTTGATAACTTTGAGGAGCTTTTGTCCCGAAAAAACCTTTCCGTTGTCCAACAGCACCGTCTCTCTATCTGCGATTCTCTTAAGAATAAAATTGTTGAATCCTTCTTCGTCTTTTAGAAAGACCTCCTTATTCTTTTCCAACATTCTGTAGAGAGGCGGTTGCGCCACATAAAGATGGCCCTTTTCGATAAGATCTGGCATCTGCCTGAAAAAAAAGGTCAATAGCAGCGTACGAATATGTGCTCCATCCACGTCCGCGTCCGTCATGATAATCACTTTATGGTACCTGAGTTCATTGATATTGTAGCCTTTGTCCCCGATTCCCGTCCCCAAGGCAGCTATGAGGGTGCGGATCTCTTCACTTGATATCATCTTATCAAATCGGGCCTTCTCCACATTAAGAATCTTGCCCTTTAGCGGTAAGATGGCCTGAGATCTGCGGTCTCTTCCCTGCTTTGCAGAGCCACCCGCTGAATCTCCCTCCACAATGAATATCTCACTCCTGGTGGGATCCCTCTCCTCACAGTCAGCCAGCTTCCCGGGCAAAAAGTGATCTGAAAAAACGCCTTTTCGTCTTGCGAGTTCCTTTGCCTTTCTTGCAGCCTCTCTTGCCCGTGCCGCTTCAAGCACTTTGGAAAGGATCGCCTTAACCACAGACGGCTGCTCTTCGAAATAATTGCTCAAACGTTCATTAACCAGATTTTCTACCAAGCCCTTAACTTCGCTATTCCCTAATTTTGTCTTCGTCTGACCCTCAAATTGCGGGTTTGAAAGTTTCACACTGATAACTGCTGTCAGTCCCTCCCGAATATCGTCACCGGTTAGCTTCTCTTTCAAATTCTTGCCCAACGGGGAATTCTGTAGATACTGGTTAACACTTCTTGTCAAAGCCGCCTTAAAGCCGCTGAGGTGACTACCCCCCTCTCTCGTATTAATGTTATTTGCGAACGCAAATACGTTGTCTTTGTAAGAGCTATTGTACTGGAGAGCAATTTCCATTGCTACGTCGTTCTTCGTCCCTGATAGATAAATGGGGCTAGGGTGCAGCACCTCTTTGTTCTTATTGAGATATTCAACAAAGGACTTAATTCCGCCTTCATAAACAAATTCCTTTTTCCTACCACTGTCCTCATCGAAAATAGTAATTCTTACCCCGCTTGTGAGAAAAGAGAGCTCTCGCATCCTTTTTGCAAGTGTCTCAAAGTCGAACTGGAGAGTCTCAAAAATTTCCCTATCAGGTACAAAGTGCACTTTTGTTCCTTTCCTTTCGGTATCACCCATCACCTTCAGCGAGCACTTTGTCTCTCCCTTTTCATATCGCTGATAGTAGATCTTCCCGTCTCGATAGACTTCCACTTCCAAATATTCAGACAGCGCATTAACTACCGAAACACCTACCCCGTGAAGTCCGCCTGCCACTCTGTAAGTCTTATTGTCGAACTTACCTCCAGCATGCAATTTGGTCATCACCACTTCTAGTGCAGGCATATTTTCAGTCTCGTGCATATCAACCGGAATACCCCGGCCATTATCAACAACGACTACACTATGATCACTCAACAGTTGAACGTCTATGCGGTCACAGTATCCACCGAGCGCCTCATCAATGCTATTATCGACAACCTCATACACAAGATGATGGAGACCTTCGGAACTAGTGTTACCTATATACATGGCTGGTCGTTTCCGGACGGCCTCCAGCCCACCCAATACCTTTATATCAGAAGCAACGTAAGTCTTGTTTTCCTTTTCCATCTCATAGCCTCATCGGCATAATTAGACCCAAGAAGCCCTCATCAGCCTCGCCCGTCAGGATACACGGCTTTGAACTCTCAATAAAACCCAAGTGGACAACTTCACTCTCCATTGACTGAAGAGCATCTATGAAATACCGCGGGTTAAATCCCGCTTCCATATGCGGACCAGCGTATTTAACATCCATTATCTCTTGGGCCTCTCCAAGATCAGGGTTAATGGAAACTAACTCCATGCTGTTATTTTCAAGAGTAATTTTCACCGCGCGATAGCGCTCATTGCTCAATATAAGCATCTTTCTCATCGCCTCTAGTATTGAATTTCTATTAACCTCTATTGAATACTTTATTTCCTTTGGGATTACTGAATTATAGTCTGGAAATTTGGTCTCAAGAAGACGAATCATCAGTAAGGCAGTTCCCTTCTTAGCAATGCAGTTGTTGCGGGCAAACCCGATTCTAAGTGGACCTTCTTCAGAAGCTAGTTTGTTGATTTCTGACATGCCTTTTTTAGGAATCATCACCCCGTTTCCCAAATCTAATAACTCGATTCCTGGTAACGGTTTGTCAATCATCGACAGACGATGACCATCAGTAGATACCATTCTTAGAAAGGACTTGCCTTCGTGCTCCATCTTTTGTGTATACACCCCCGAGAGCTTGAATCCTGCATCTTCTACAGTGACCGAATATATGGTTTTATTAATCATTTCCCTCAGTGTTTCTCCAGCAACTTCAACCATTGTTATTCCTTCCGGTTGCACGAAGGCCGGATATTCATCAGACGGTAGACAGGCAAGATCAAATCGAGCCACGTTGTCTGAAATAGATACCCTGTTGTTTTCTTTTTCTTTTAGGTGGAAATCCGCTGTCCTACTTTCCTTCAGTATTTCGAACAATTTCCTTCCTGATATAGTTACACTTCCTTCTTCTATGACCTCACATGGTATAACTTGTTGAAATCCTAATTCTAAATCAGTAGCTGATAAGTTAAGTTCTGTGCCTCTTGCGGTCAAAAGAATAGTGGAAAGGATAGGCATATTACTTCTTCGTTCAATGATGCTTTGGACCCTTGAGACGCTCTTAAAGAGTTCCTCTCGATCAATTTTTATTTCCATTTTTGCCTCCAAGGTAACGGGGTAGTAGGTTTTGTTATAGTTTTACACTGCATTTTTATTATTGTTAATTTCTAAATTCAATTTATTTATAATCATCATATATATGAGCTTGTGGATTTGTGAGTTTATGAAATAACTTATTGACATAATTAGTAAAAATATTGAAATATTCCAAGTAATTTATCGTGTATTTATTCACCATACTGCTGGGTTAACATGTATCAGCAAGTTTTAGACAAAGAGCTCACTGAAATCCTCAGTAAAACTAGGAACCCTGCTCCGAGATTTTAGGGTGAGCCTTTGGTCTTGTCCATACGAGGTGTTGTGAGAAAGCTCTGGAGCTTGATAATATCATTCAGAACTCGTTCATTTACCTCCTTAGCATTCTGAATGCGTTTCACCGAATAGATCACCGTAGAATGGTCCTTGTTACCAAAGGCCTTGGCGATATCGTTAAATGAGAGTTCAGTCAGAGTTCTACTGAGATATATAGCAAGTTGCCTAGGGTATGAGAATTTTCTCTTCTTTTTGTCTGATAAGAGATCGGAAACTGATATGTTAAAATGTTCAGCAGTGACCTTCTGGATATCAGACACGCTCGTCTTATATGAAAGTTTACTCTTAATGACCGATTTAGCTATGGACATGTCGACTTGGCGCTGGTAAAGGGAGGTATATGTCTGAAGGCTCACCAAGTGGTGGACCAATGTCTTTAAATCCTTTGTGGCATTTGCAAGGAAAAAAGTGACATCATCTGGTATTATAAAATTTTGCTCTTTCGCTTTTTCCTTCACTATCTTAATCATGGTATCTTGATCATACTCGTGGATTTCCGCTATGAGACCCCATTCTAGCCGTGATTTCAGCTGAGGCAGCAGGTTTTCCATTTGGTGAGGGGGAGTTTTCCCAGTTATGACTATCTGTTTTTTGGACTGATACAGTGAGTCGAAAACGGATACAAATTGCTCTTGTGTCTTTTCGCGTCCCTGGAGCAGGTGGATATCGTCTAGGAGAAAGAGACTAAAATCGGAATAATATTGTCTAATTTGCCTAATTTTCTGGCTTTTTCTGGCAAGAGAGAACTCTGTGGTGAATCTATCTGAAGGCAGGTAGTTTACCTTTAAGCGTGGATCCGTAGCGTGGAGGTGATTGCCGATTGCATGCAAAAGGTGGCTCTTTCCCAAGCTTAGCTTACTGAAAATATACAGGGGATTGTAAGAAGTTGCCGGGCTGGTTGCCACGTTTAACGCTGAAGAGTAAGCAAATCGATTTGACTCCGTCCTGATAAAGGAATCGAAAGTCCATAAAGGGCTAAGGCGGTAAGCGGTTGTAGGGATTGATTGTTTCGCTTTTTCGGAGTCAACACTATTGTGGGTAGCTGACGCTCCGCGGTAGTCAAACCGGATTTCAGGCTGGAAGTGAAGTGTGTTTTTAAAGGAGTTTTTGATTTTATCAGCGTAGTTATCCAGTAACCAGGTAGCAAAGAACTTGTTGGGGACCTCAATTACAGCCAAAGAAGGGTCCAATGTTCTCAGTTTGGTGTGTGAAAACCATGTCTTTAACTCTGATTGGGAAACGTGAGATCGGAGACTCGTGATTATGCTATTCCAGATATCTTTTTCTTTAGGCATAGTGAGGGGTTACGGATCGTCCTAAAATTTTTTAACATCGCTAAATTATAAGAAAATTCCTGCGAAATAGCAACCAAAAATTCTTTGGATGGGAGGGTAACATGACATTCTCGATTGGCCTCGCTGGAAAGGGGGGTACCGGAAAAACTACTGTGGCTGGTATGCTGGTAAAATATCTTGTTGAAAAGGGGCAAGGCCCTGTTCTTGCGGTCGATGGGGATGCAAATGCAAATCTGAATGAGGTTCTGGGCCTCGAGGTGAAAGAGACTTTAGGCGATGCCAGGGAAGAGATGAAGAAAGGGGTGTCTAGTGGGATAACCAAGGACGTGTTCATGCAGATGAAGTTACAGGAGGCGGTCGTAGAGGCATCAGGTTTTGATCTGGTGGTCATGGGAAGACCGGAGGGGCCGGGATGTTATTGCGCTGCAAACACCCTTTTGACGCAATACCTGGATAAATTGATAAATAACTATAAGTATATAGTCATTGACAATGAAGCCGGCATGGAACATATCAGCAGGCTCACCACCAACAATATTGACCTCCTTATTGTGGTATCTGACCCCACGCGCCGGGGGATACAAGCAGCAGCCAGAATCATACAACTGACCAACGAACTGCGGCTCTCTATTGGCCGCAAGGTAGTCATCGTCAATCAGGCCAGCGAGAAACAAGAGGAGGCGATAGAGCGCGCAGTCAAGGACTACAACCTAGAGCTTGTAGGTATGGTTCCGGACGACCCATTCGTTAGGGATTTTGATCTTAATGGTAGACCCACCATCGAGCTTGGAAAGGAAAGTTGCGCTCTCAGGGCCTCTTATCAAATATTTGAAAAGCTCTTGGAAAATTGACTCCTATATATTGTATTCTTGCATTTGGCGCTACAATATATTGAATCAAGACGAGACCAAAAACCCTCTTAAATTACTGCAAAAATTGCTTGACAATGAATATATCTTCAACTATTTTACACCGCGAAAATCCTTATTGAAATATAAGAGGCAATTTTTTTTCTTAAACCTTGTTATATTTTTCACAAGTGGGTCCGAGCAAGTTTGTGGCGGTTCGTCCAAGTGATGAACCGGGGGAAAAGGAGCCTTGCACTAAATAGTTAAAACTGAGATTGAAAATTCAAGAAGGAGGTAAAGAAATTGGCCTTTCAGATTCCCAAACAGCCCTATTCCGGAAGAATAGGGGAAGTTATAGTTGGAACGGGGGCTAGTGCTGTTACTCTGGGAGGAGAAGATTCCTATCCATTTCATGTCTTTGAGGGGACTATGCCCAATCCACCAAAGATCGCAATGGAAGTGTGGGATTATGACCCTTCCGAGGAGTGGCCAGCTGCTGCAGTGGAGCCCTTTAAGGATGTCATTTCTTCGCCTGAGGCATGGGCAAAGAAATGCGTAGATGAATTTGGCGCAGACATGATTGTGCTCCAGCTAAAGAGCACAGATCCTAACGGTATGGATAGGGGAGCGGATGAGGCCGCAGCGGTTGCCAAAAAGGTAGCCGATGCCATTGATGTGCCCCTTATTCTCTGGGGCACAGCGAATAACCAGAAGGATGAGGAAGTCCTAAAAAAGATCTCGGAGTCTTGCGAGGGAAGAAACCTCGCACTGGGACCCGTTGAAGAGGGAAACCACAAGGGCGTGGGAGCAAGTGCTCTTGGGTATGGGCAGGCCGTTGTGGCATCGACACCAATCGACGTAAACCTAGCGAAGCAGTTGAATATCCTGCTTGGTAACCTTGGTGTGCAGAACAATAAGGTCATAATTGATCCCACGACAGGAGGGCTGGGTTACGGCCTGGAATACAGCTATTCTGTGATGGAACGTATCCGTATGGCAGCGTTGACCCAGGAAGATGACAAGCTCCAGGGCCCCATGATCTCGAATGTAGGCAACGAAGTCTGGAAGTGTAAGGAGGCAGGCCAGAGCATTCATGATGCGCCAACGCTGGGAGACCCTGAAAAACGCGGTATTATGATGGAGACAGTAGCTGCTGTATGTTATTTGCTCAGCGGGGCTGACGTTGCTATCTTGAGGCACCCTGAGAGCGCTCGTCTCACCCGCGCGTTTATTGATTTAATGATTAACGGCGGGACGGCAACCGAAGTGGCTGGCGTATCCAAGAGATTGGAACTTCAAGAGGCCGATTTGGTTGCTCTTTCACCCCAACTCAATCTTGACTTTGGTGCAGCAGAGGCGGCCCCTAAAGAGAAGCCAAAGGAAAAGGTCGCTGCGGAGCCAAAGAAGGAGAAGCCTGCAGCTTCGCCAAAAGTGGAGGAAAAACCCAGTAAAGAGGTAGAGGAGAAAGCCAAACCCGAGGAAGAGGCTAAGGCCAAGGCAGAAGTGGAGGCAGAGGCTAAGGCTGAGGCACAGGCTAAAGCGAAGGCCGAGGCCGAGGCCAAGGCAAAAGCGGAGGCAGAGGCAAAAGCCAGGGCAGAGCAAGGGGCTAAGGCGAAGGCGGAGGAAGAGGCTAAGGCCAAGGCGGAGGCGGAGGCTAAGGTGAAGGCCGAGGCAGAAGCGAAAGCCAAAGCAAAAGAAAAGGAAGATTTACAAGCCCTCAGGTTAAAGAGAGCCCAGGAAAAGGAGAAACTGGAGGCTGGGAGGGCAGCGGCTGCGGGAGCGCCTGCGAAAAAGACAGCAGCTTCCCTGCGACTGACCATGGTGGATAAGCTGGCGCTAAATCTCGACCGTATTCATAGGCGCACATAAGATTTGGGTTTGAATACGGAGACATAAAAGAGGAGGAGGAACCTCATAATGACAACAGAAGAAGTCAAGACAAAGGTCGTTGTTGCCAAGGAAAAGGAAAAAAAGGCTCCAAAGGCGGAGGAGCTGAGCATCGATCCAGCGACCATACAGATGATCGAGAGGTCCCGGGAGATGGGGATAGACACCATCTTTGACCGGGCCCAGAC
>DATKYC010000193.1:0-10069 GCA_035528695.1 Acidobacteriota bacterium
TTGAGTCAAGACAATATCATGCTCAATAACATGCATGGCCACATTATCGATCCCCATATAGGTATTCGTATGTTCCATACGGTAGCGATTTTCTTTAAGCAGGCCAAATCCACGCTCTATTGCTGTGCGAAAAGGCTTCAAATTTTTGTAGATAATGGTATCTGGAGTAGCTGGCCCGTATTTACGGTAACTATCTCTAAAATGTGCATACGAGACAAGTCCACCGCTATCAGAATAAGAGCATGGAAAAATTACCTGAGTATCTTTCTGACAGACTTTTTTACAGTGGTATCTGGTGCGTTTTCTTTTATAATCAACACCTGTTTTGGTAAAAGGATATCCAAACTCACAAAGAGGTGTTCCTTGAGAATTGAATCCTTTTGGATAGACCATTTTGCCCCGGATAATAATCGGAATAATAGTAAAGCCTTCGTATATACCTTTATGAATCTCCTCAGAATCATAACCCGCATCCAGGACAATATAGGCTATATTAAGAGAAGGGAATCTCTTTTTGAATTCATCCAAGAGCGGGAATATATGAATTTCATCAGAATCTCTACGGGTACTTACAATGCTGACCATAGGGATTCCAGTAATAGTTATCAGGGAATGTGCCTTATGCCCAACAGGATACTTATCTTTATGATGGGGACGGCCAAAGCTTACCGAAGGGTCGGTAAAGAGCCATGAACCATTTTCTTGTTTTATTCCTTTGGAGGAACAATAAGACCTGATAGGTGTTGAATCTCCGATGAGGATTAGACCTTCACGGCGATTTTTTGGGAGTTCTTTTATATTGGGATTTAAGAGTCCAATTTTATTTGCTTCGTTAACAAAGTTTACATGGATTTCTGCATATCTTTTGACATCGAGATGTTTTCTCAGGGTGTTATAGGTGTTATGAGCTGGAGTAGGCCCTTCTTCAAGGAGGCACAGGTGTCTATAGGTGCTGTTTTCAGAAAGACGCCTGGCAAGGATTCTATCAGAGACAAATGTCTGTTTGACTTTCAGCATCCGAGAGAGGAAGAGGCCAATTCCGTATCCTTGAGGTCCAGCATGTGAATAACATTTTTCTACAACAGTATGAACATTGTAGAGATTAATCAATCGGAAATAGTTTACCAGATCATTATCTTCATCTATAAGGTCCAGATAGGCGCTAGAAAGTTTTGGCATAGGTAGTTGGTAATCAGTCATGGGTAATCTCCTATAAGGGGTGTTCAATAATAAAGCGGGTATCTGTTCAATACTCACGCTACCCAAAAAAAGGAGAGAACTCAAGACGTAACCACCTATAAAATATAACACTTGCATAAAATATGCCTATTTAACAAAAATGGAAAAAAACACCGAAATAATGGGGGTAACTTTTTATAAAAAGTGGGGGTAACTTTTGCCCAAAATGAGCTATTTGGGGTGTTTTTCGGCTAATAATGGGGGTAAGTCCCAAAACTGGCCCTTATAAACTGTTTATATTCAAGTGGTTACAAGTGTTGAACAGTCTCAATTAGTTAGAGTTCGGGTCATCCAATACTTAAGAAGACTCTGTGTAAGTAGCTTCCGAGAAGCTTGTAATAACCTAAACAGGAACTTAATTTAAGTATACCACAAAATGAATATTCCTGCAATTTATGCTCATTTATGCATTGCGATTCAGACACTAATGAAGCCAGCGGCATCTTTTAAACACAGGTTAAGCGGAAAGAGAGGATCAAACAAGAAGGCAGAGAAGTTTTTGCACTGATCTCAGAGGATGAGTCTTAAGAGGGAGGAAGAATGTTTGAAGTGATGAGAGAGGTACTATGAAAGGATCGCTGCTTAGATCATTAAATCAAAAATGGACCTCAAGGTGCTCGAGGATTTTTCATAATCCCATTCAACTCCCGACCCAGGCGACGGCACTTCTCTGCGATTTTCTTTCGTGCCTCCTCTGAGAGCTGCACCACAAACCCAACAAGTTCGTATGGATTAAACAGGCCATAGTAGTTCTGCCAATAGACGATGACATGATTATCGGCGGGCAGCAACTGCTGACGGATATGAGGCAAGGGTTTTTTGTTGAGGCTCTTTCTCTCTTGGCGCAGGAGGTAGAACTGAAGGAGATCGTAGGCTAACATGATAAAGACCGTTTGGTTGACCACCAAGGAAAAAGCACGAGAGGTAAAGTAAGTCAGATCGCTGAAACACTTCAACTGACGATATCTTTCCTCTGTGGCTGTTCGCAGATGGTATTCTTCTTTGAGTCGAGCGGGTTCTTTTACCTCCTTGGTGTCCATGAGCAGCCACATCTCTTCATGGCCGTCGGCGTAGAGTTCGCGATTGGCCACAACGGTCAGCGGAACCGTACAGGAGGACCAGGAGCGAAAATGACCGATGGCAGCCGCTTCGCGTTTCACAACAATGTCCTCGGGGGATGGCGTATTTTTTCCCTTGCGTCCCCTGAGCGTTTGCTGTCGCTTTTTCTCCCGCTTGACAACAGCCGCGGGCCGGGGCCGAACCTCTTTTTTTTCCTCCGCCTCCGGCTCTTTGACAGGAACCCAATCGACATCCGGCAATCGGAATAAAGCCATGGCATCCTCATAGATGTCCATCCTCCGACGGAGAGGAATCAGAACGTCAATCCCATACTCGCTCTTAGCAGTCGAGATGGCTCTCCCGTCTAGAAAACCACGGTCAAGAATGAGTCTCTTCATCACGCCCTGGCCCGCCACCTTCACAAACTCTCTCACCAGTTCGTAAAGAGCCGGAGATTCATTCTCTTGACCCGAAAGAACCCTCCCCCCCGCAAAGAGGAAAAAATCCAGCGACCGATTGGTGTGTAAAAGCGTGACCATCTTATAACATCGCCGGCGGCGGCAACGGATTTTTTGCTCATCGGTCAATCCCTCGTATCGCTCTCTGCTTAAAGGATGATCATGCTCATCGAAGAGAAGCCTGACCGAACCTTCGTATTTAGGATTATCAGGTACAAAAAGATAAGAGGCATCTCCGATGAAAAGACCTTCCTTATCAAAAGCTCGCTGCGTGCGGAAAACAGAAACAACATCCTGATTAAACCATCCCATCAGCTCATCAGCCCGGGTATCCTTGGCCATCTTCCGCAGATAGTCCGGATCGCAGGGAGACTGGCGGTCATAGTGATTCTTGTTGTTAAACCCCTCGCAATAAATCGTCAGCTCTCCCGTATCGGGGTGGGTCACCTTCCTGCCGCAAGAGGGGCCAAAAACATTGAGCATCCCCCCAGCCTGCACCACCAGGGGATAAGCGTTAAACGCATGAACCCCATGCAGCCGCATCGAAAGATTCGATGCCACATAGAATAAAAGCGGCACCTCTTCCTTCTTGCGAGGAGTGGGATAAGTCTCGGCCAGCTTCGACAGAATAGGTTTGGCCTTAATGAAACGGAAAAAATCCGTCTCGAAAACCTCACTGGCAGACTCCATGTAATCAAAATCTCCCTCCTGAAGAGCCTCCCAGATCAAGGACTTCGACTCCTCAAAAATAACAAGGTCCATCTCAGCCGCTCTCCCCAGAGGACATCTCTTCCCGGCGAATCTCCTCCATCTCATCCAAAACTTGAAGCATCTTCCTGAAGGTCTGAACCAGTCGGCTGCGAGAGCGCCGCAGCGCTTGATATCGTTGGACTTTCCTCTTGACCTCAAGAAGAGAGCCACGAGGAATAACCCGCAGCTTCGTCCGGCCTTTCTCGCTGGAACTCAGGACCATGCTGCTGTGGAGTTGACCTTCCATACATTTACATCCAGGCTTTCCACACTTGCGTTTGAGCTCATAGACGGATCCCTTGATCACCGGCTTATCGGAGAAGAAAGGCCGGATGAGGTCTCTGATCTGGGAGGAGAGATGGCCGAGAGACTGGCGAAGCTGCGAGAACTTCTCCCTTTGATCCCTGTTCTGTATGCCCATTACTATATAAGCATACAGATTATGAAAGAAAAAGCAATAAAAAAATGATGATTTTTAAAATATTTTTTTCAGGATTTAGGAGGATCCTTTGAGTCTTTGTTTTCCTGAGGAAAAGGGGTCCCCAGGTTCTTCACCCGGCTTCAGGCGCTCTACTGTCTGAATCGCAGCATTTACGCAGTGTTGACTACTAGCAGCGGCAGATGTTACGTTGGAAAAACAGACATCCCCATGTTTGTGCAATCGTAACTGATTAATTATAGTTAAAAAGTACGAAGGGGAGTATCACTGCTCCCCCATATTTTTATGAACTGAAAAAGAATAATTTCCAATGACCTAGAGCTGCCCTTCAGCTTCCTTTTCCATTTTATCCAGCCGGGTGTAGTAATCTGGGAACTCATAAAGATGGGCCAATGCTATCTTTCCCGTTATGATAGGATCGTCATTAGTGACATTGGTGGTTGGGTCTACCAAACCATGCTCAAGTTCAACATCAAGCCCCATACGATACTGCTCAATATCAAGCTTGCTCCAATCTATACCTAATTTCTCTCCAATTTGTTTGGCTTCCGAAGTCGTAAAATGTTTCTTAGTCGTCATGATGCACCTCCATCGTTTACAGTCAAATGTCTACTTCCCGCCGAATTATTATAATCTAATAATTCAAATTCTTATTAGGGAGCTCTTTCACATGAATATCCATGGATTCGGATGCTATTTAAATATTATCAACTTCTGTCTTCTTAAGTTCCGCCCGCGTCTTTGGTAGAGTTTCGGGGTAATTTTTCTGAACGAACTCTATAATCTTTTCCCTTACCTCACAGCGCAAGCCCCATGCCGTAGAAGAATCCACTGCACTCATGAGTGCCCTTAATTCCATCGTGCGTTCTGTCGCATTTGTAACCTGCAATCCCCAGACCTTGCTATCCCATTTATCCGAGCTTTTTAGAATACGGTGAAACTCTTCTCTTATCTCATTAACGGGTATTGTATAATCCGCATATATAAAAACTGTCCCTAGCAGGTCAGCAGAAACCCTGGTCCAATTCTGAAAAGGTTTTTCAATAAAATAGCCTATCGGTAAGACTAGACGCCTCAAATCCCATATCCGTACAACAACATACGTCAGGGTTATTTCCTCTATCCTTCCCCATTCGTTTTCCACTATAACTACATCGTCTACGCGGATAGGTTGTGTAAATGCTATCTGAATGCCAGCGAGGAAGTTTCCGAATATTTTCTGTGCTGCAAACCCGATTACCAAACTAGCCAGACCTGCAGAAGCGATAATACCGGTGCCAAGTACTCGGAATCTCTCGAAGCCCATAAGCACCAGCGCCACCGCAACTATAATAATAACAACAGCTAATATCTTTCTTATGGTCTGCGTCTGCGTGTATATTTTCCTTGCCTGAAGGTTGTCCTTGACATTGACGTCATAACGGCTCAGTATTACATCCTCGCCAACTGCGGTCAGGGCAATTATCAGCCAAGACACCGAAATGATAAACAGTGAGCGGAACGCACTGTCTAAGAAATAGTTAAGCCCCTGAGGCAGTTCCACAATAGGTATTACTATGTTCATAGCCAGAAGGACTATGAGATATTTAAGAGGCCGACGTGTGTGCTTTATTAAAAACCTATATAACGCATTTGAGGTCGTCCTTTGCAGACGACTAAGGATTTTGAAGATTATAAAGTGCACCACGAAGCCTGTAATTCCGGCCCCGATTATGATACCGAGACTGTAGAGAATAGGTTTCAAGTTTTGAAAAAACTCTGCCATTAAACCAGTATTTCCCATTGCAATTCGCGACGAAGCATCCTGACCTTCATTGCTTTGTCGCTAATAATATATACCCAAGGTACTTTGTTGTCAATCTCCACTACGGGGCCCTGCAATAGCCTCTTCCGCGAGCGATTTGTATACAGCTGCTCCTGGAATCCTTATCTATCAATGTTGGCAAAGCTCTTCATCATGAAAGAGGTCATACTATCCCCATCTTTCTCACCTGGCTACTTGTATCTCCTTGGCTGCACTTAGCTGGTTGATAGGTTTAGCTCGTGCAGTGGGCATTTTCGAAAGATAAGAATTTCCTTTTCAGCTTTGCTGGCTGGGTGAGCATCTTTGTCCTCATTTTCCCCTTCAAGCATCGTCAGGAAATATAAATCACGACAAAAAAGATGTCAAGGACAACCGGAAGTCGCTCATGGGGGCAAAAACGCCGCAGGAAGGCTCAAAAGTGCCCAAAATCGCATAGATGCCTCCTTCGGGTCAAAGAGAAGATTATGAGAAATAATCGGCCGGGGCCTCACCGGCCTCTTTCCCATACCGGTAGCAGACCTTGCCTTCCTGTTCATCGAGGGAGAGGCGTTCCAGGGAAAGGAGGGAAGCGATAGAGCTCTGGCCTGCTGGTTCAATCCTGTTATCTACACACCGCAGGATGTCACAAAGAACGTGATCCTCATCTCTCTCGACACTCTCAGGCCGGATCATCTTGGCTGCTATGGATACACAAGGGATACAAGTCCCCATATCGACAAACTGGCCGAGGACTCCGCTGTCTTTTTGAACACATTCGCCACCTCGCCGTGGACTCTTCCTTCCCACGTTTCCGTACTTACTTCTCTCAACTGTATCAACCACCGGGTTTATCAAAACTACCAAAAAATGGACTCTTCGGTGAGGACATTGGTAGATTATCTTAGGGAAGAGGGGTATTTCAACTCCCGGCACGCAAGGAGTCGGGTTGAAAAATTTGCACGCATCATCGACGTGATGCCCACAATACTGGATGAACTGGACGTTGACTATTCTCCCGCTGATATGGATGGAGAAAGCCTCTTCGGATTGCTCACGAATCAAAACAAAAACCAGGAGGAGAGAGTTGTTCTCTGCGAACTGGACTCTCACATCATGCAACGGCCCATCCCCAAAAAAATCGCCATAAATTTTGGAAGGAACAAACTCATAGCCAACGAAGACTTCACCCATGAAGACCTCGCTTTTTATCTTTTTCCTCCTCCTCAGAAACAAAAAAGAGAAATCTACGACCTGGAGAGAGACCCGTCAGAGAAGGGGAACGAGTACGGATCCGATCCTCGTCTTGATCGGTTACCGGTCGATTTCATGCAAAAGCGGTACAAACCGAGCCGAAAGTTCACGGCAAATAAAGCGGAAATGGACGAAAAATTACAGGAAGAGCTGAGGGCATTGGGCTATATCAAGTAACGCCGACTGTCCACCTCCGCACACCTTGTGTTTCCCATCCGAACACTCCTTATTGAGAGGCCTCAAATTTCACAGAAGGAGATATTTTCCCGTCCCGCTTCTCTCCTCAGAAATAGAGGCCGATCCCGGCCGATCCTCTCTTTCCTCACCGCTCAGTATGTCGCAACTGAAACCTGGCATACGATTTGCATATCAAAGAGGAAGATTGGAGGCGCATTTGTCTGATAAACTCTCTCCGGGAATACATTACGGATAGGAATTGTCATGCTAATTGCGCATAAACGACGGAGCGTGTCATGCCACTTCTTCGGCAATGCCGCCCTGGATTGCAAAAATATCCTCGATAGGCTGCTCATAAGTTCCAGACCAGACTTGAGTATCATCGGACGGACAGCAATCTCGTCTATGCGTCATTTTATTTTAACCGGCAATCAGAACCGTTAGGTTTTTTTCCCCGGACGCAAGTGCCGTGTCATCCCGACAGAATTTGGCTCAGCCAGCTTTGTGCGGAGCTTTGAAGATCTCAAACTGAGGGAATTGGGGCGGGAGGCTTTCGGAGATCGGCGAGAGTGATCCTGGCCTTTTTTCGGGCCGGCCTGGACCGAGGTGCTGTCGAAGCAACAGAGCGGCCCGGGCTTCCCCGTGGGCCTTCTCGATCTCGATTCTCTTGCGGCATATTTCTCCGCCACGGCCGGGGCCTAAAGGCATGCTCGCATTCCCTTGGTGGACATCGTAACTCCAGCCTCAATAACGGTAGATCGCGGCGATTCCTGTCTTTGTCGGCATCCGTTCGGTGGGGACGATGACGACTTGCCCGCCTTTCTTCCAAGCCAACGCTCCCAAGTCGTCAAGCACGTCATCAACCTCCGGGTTCGCCAAGTCGTCAAACTCTATGTCGCCGGTCACGGTATTGATCCGGCCTGGAATCTCGCGGCGGGCTTCGATCAGGAGAGCGGCGACCCGCCCGCCCACGACCGCCTTAGCGACCCGCGCCAGTTCGTCGTCACCGAGCCCCTTGGACCGTGAGTTTCCGAACTCCGCGGCCAGCGCACTCAGGCGCGCGAGATAGCGAGGCTCGACAAGCTGCCAGGCGTGCTGGCGGAGTTCGTCGATTGACGACAGGGCATCCGGATGGATATCGATGCTTTCGTCTATCAGGAAAGGGTTGTTGCTGACTTCGTGAAACATATGATGGTGCTCTGGCAGCGCCGCTAGGATCAATGGCAGGCCCGATGGCTTAGAGTGGTGCTTCAGGACCCCACGATCGACGGCGCGGAAGAAACGTTCCGCGTCGATGTCTATCTCAGGCTCTTTCCCGCCGTGGCCATGGTGCATGGATGAGTGCCCCTTACCGACGCCCCCGTATGAGGCGACGGTCTGGTGTGGATCGGTCAATTCCTCTCCCAGCGCCTGGATGATCGTCCGCGGGACACCCTGGGCCAGCTCGATCTCGTCCAAAGCGTCACGGTTGCCTTCGTAGAGCTTGATCTCCTTTCGGTTCAGGCCGAGAACTTGATAACGGTCGGCTGACTGAAGGATGCGCATCAGGGGTTTAGTGTGGAAGCTATCCGCCACTATAGCGAGCTCGGCGACTGGCCGCTGGAGTTTGTAAACCCGGAAAACACCTTTCGCGGCCAGCACCGCGAGCCCGTCAAGGGTGTGATTCCAAAAAGCGCGGTCGTCAGCCAATGCCAGAAACGGTTTCAGCAATGGCCGGATCTCGTCTTTCGTGAATTGTTGCAGGAGCGACTGTTCCAGCGCTTTGACAAGGTTTCCAAAACGGATCGGATCTTGCTTATTGTCCGGATAGTGCCGATGAGTGGGTTGGTAGAGCGAGAGGCAAGGAGCATCACAATTGTCCAACAGTCCCGCTGCGTAGTCTTCATCGAGTGTGTTCATTGTTTTTCCTTTCTGTTGCATGAAAAGATAAGAATTTCCTTTTCAGCTTTGCTGGCTGGGGGAGCATCTTTGTCCTCATTTTCTCCTTCAAGCATCGTCAGGAAATGTAAATCACGACAAAAAGGATGTCAAGTATAATTTTAAGTCGCTCCTGGTGGGCCAGAACGCCGCAAAAGCCGCAGAGACGCCCTGAAAACGCCGAAAATCAAAGAGAAGATTATGAGAAATAATCGGCCGGGGCCTCAACGGCCACCAGAATTTCCTGATAGCCGACATGAGGGGGCGGAGGTCTCTCCGCGACAAATGTCAGCTTGAGGTGGGCGATGATACGATCGACCACGGCATAATCGGTGAGGAAGGCGATGATGCACATTTCAGCCTGGCATTTGGGACAGGCCATGGGATTAACTTCATAGACTTTTCTTATCATCTCAGCCCAGCCCCGGCGTGGGATCCTCGGGCTCTCCTCCTCGATGATGATGAATGGATGCTTGTTCCTCTATGCCTTGCGCACCTTGCCCCGGTGAGCATTGGCATAGAAGCCGAAATAACGCACCGTGACCTGACCCTTGTCGGGAATATGAGAAATGACCCGGGCGATAAACTCCAGATAATCCATCCGCTCCACCTCGGCGGCCTCTTTCCCATACCGGTAGCAGACCTTACCTTCCTGTTCATCGAGGGAGAGGCGTTCCAGGGAAAGGAGGGGGCGAATCATGTATTTTCCCACTCTCTCAGCCTCTTCTCTGGTCTTGGCCCTGACCTTGCTGTGGACCGAAAAGCCGGAGTGGCGCCACCCTGCAATCTTCTCCACCACAGCCTCTGAGATGAGCTCCTGGCGAAGGAGCAGGGAGAAGACCTCACGCTTGAAGAACTCGGCCAGGAGGCTGTCCTGGAAAGAAACGAGATGATGGAACCTCCCCTCAGAGTCTTCGCCTCCCTCGGTCACCAGAAAATGGAGGTGCGGGTGAAGATTTATCTTCTGTCCAAAGGTCTGGATTGAGGCCACAATCC
>DATKYC010000194.1:0-4678 GCA_035528695.1 Acidobacteriota bacterium
AAGGGGGCTAGGCTCAAGCCTGTCAGCCTGGCAGTCAGGGTGGGGGGGAAGGCTATCCATGAGGTTACCTGCATGCCTGTTGATAAGGCTTATGAATTTTTTCAAGATCTGAGACTGGGGCCGAAGGAGCAAATAATTTCCCAAAGAGTTCTCAAAGAGATAAGAGATCGCCTGGGATTCTTGAGAAGTGTGGGTCTTGAATACCTCACCCTGGACCGTTCTTCGGCAACGCTTTCAGGAGGTGAAGATCAGCGGATTAGGCTTGCCACACAGATCAGTTCGGGTTTGGCAGGTGTTCTCTATGTCCTCGATGAGCCGAGCATAGGGCTCCACCAGAGGGATAACCTCCGGCTGCTAAGCAACCTGAAACACTTGAAGGATCTGGGAAATACCGTGTTGGTGGTGGAACATGATGCAGAGACTATCCTCGCCGCCGACCATGTGATTGATATGGGCCCGGGGGCGGGTCTTAGAGGAGGCCAAGTTGTTTTTCAGGGAACACCTGACGAGCTGGTACGGGATAGTGCTTCTTTAACTGGCCAATACCTGGCTGGTAATCGAAGTATCAAAGTGCCACAATCCAGGAGGAGAGGGAATCAGAAAGCACTGGTGATCGAGGGTGCGAGGGAAAACAATCTTAAGGGGATTATTGTGGAAATCCCGTTGGCGACCTTCACCTGCGTGACGGGTGTTTCTGGCTCGGGGAAGAGTAGCCTTATCAACGGTATCCTTTACCCCGCACTTTCTCAGAAACTCTACCGCTCAAAGGCGAGGGTGGGCTCTGTGGACGCCATCAAGGGAATTCACAACATCGACAAAGTGGTTAACATAGACCAGAGCCCCATAGGCAGGACACCACGCTCCAATTCCGCCACTTACACTGGGGCTTTCTCGTATATCCGTGAACTGTTTTCCATGCTGCCCGAGTCCAGGATGAGGGGATACAAGCCCGGAAGGTTCAGTTTCAATGTCAAGGGTGGGAGATGTGAAGCCTGCAAGGGGGACGGCATCATAAAGATAGAGATGCATTTTCTTCCGGACGTGTACGTGACGTGTGAAGCCTGCAAGGGGCTTAGGTATAACAGGGATACCCTAGAGGTAAGATACAAGGGATACAATATTGCAGATATCCTCGATATGACTGTCAACCAGGCCTTTTCCTTTTTCGAGACCATCCCGGGCATCCGTAACAAAATGAAGACATTGGTGGATGTCGGACTTGGATATATCAAGCTAGGACAGCCAGCGACTACGCTTTCAGGCGGCGAAGCGCAGAGGATAAAGCTCTCCAGAGAGCTTAGTAAAAGAAACACAGGAAGAACACTTTATCTGCTTGATGAGCCAACTACGGGGCTTCATTTTGCCGATATACAGAAACTACTGGAGGTATTGAACTATCTGGTAGAGTTAAAAAATACGGTTGTTGTGATTGAGCACAATCTAGACGTGATAAAAGCAGCTGATTATATTATTGATCTCGGTCCTGAGGGGGGAGAAAAAGGTGGGTTCGTTGTTGCGAAAGGTACGCCTGAAGAGATAGCGAACATCGAGGGATCATATACAGGTCAATTCCTCAAGAAAGTCCTTTCTAAGGAATCTTTCCAAGGTGATAGGCTAGGTTCTCAAGTTTTACCGTAAAGTCCACGTTCTCAACCACGCGCGGCCCCTTGACCCGTACCTGGGCGGGGGAGAAGTTCATGATGGCTCCTATCCCGGCATCTACGAGAAGGTCGGCTGCTCGCTGTGCCTCAAAGGGTGAGGTGGTTATGACTCCTATCTCAATCCCGAGCATCCCAACCAATTCCTTAATCCTGCTGAAGGGTTGAACGGTGAGTCCGGAGGAAGACTTTTTTCCTAGATTCTGGCTGCGTGAATCGAACGCGGCTACAAAGGTGTAGCCTCTTCTCTTGAAGTTTTCGTTTTCCAAAAGGGCATATCCCAGATTAGTCATACCCACAATACAGAGTTTCCACTCCCGGTCAGTGGCAAGAATTTTCTTGATTTGCTGTAATAACTCCTTCACATCATAACCCACTCCTCGGACACCAAATTCACCAAAATATGCCAAGTCCTTCCTGACCTGGGCGGGATTGACACCACATAGTTCCGCTAGTTTTTCTGATGAAATGAGGGACGGCGAGTTTTTTAGTAGCGCCTCAAGCGGTCGTGAATACAGCGCTAAGCGCTCTATGGTGTGAGTGGGTATCTTGGTACCTTTGGCCATGTATTATCCTAACACTGCGAGCTATGAGTTTCGGGAGACTTGTTGGGCAGCGCTGTATGAACCCATTCACCATATTTTGTGGCTACTAGGACTAATGTAGCTTAGTTATATTTAAGTCAAAGGTCAAGTTAGCTGTGGGTAGGGCTGTTTCTGGGGTAAGAAATGGGCACCACTGCCCGGCAATAATTTTGAATCTAGAATTTCTGCTCAGATGTCTCCAAATGCCTGATGAATTGGCTGATTAGTTTTTCGTTATCCTCTTCGGTAACTCCTTTCCTTAATCCTTCTTCAGCCGCAGAGATGGCAATGTCTACCATCTCATCAGAAAGTGTCTTTCTTGCCATAGTCATTCTGTAACTAGAATATGCTTTTGCACCCTCGATCATCTTTTCAGCTGCGGTTTTACCCTGTTCCGTAATCTGCTCTTTTTCGCGCATCCCCATTTCAAGAAAGCCTTTTTGGATTTCCTCCACCCGCTGATCAATGCCCTTCAGCTTGTCCGCCTCTGTATTTCTGGCGGATTTGACCTCCTCGAAACGGCCGCTAATCGTATCCAATTCGGTCTTAATCTTGTCCCGGGCGCTCCGCAGGAGATTAGCGAGGGGTTTCCTTGCATACTTGAGGAAAATGAAAACCAGAATTCCAAAATTCACCAATAACATGAAATTGTTCCAGAGCCCGCGGCCAGAAGTCACGCCTTCCTGTGCGAAGGCATCAGGACTATACAAATAAGGCAAGGCCATGGCGACCAAAGCGGAAAAAATGATAAAAAGGCGTCTCTTGTGTCTTGGTTTCAAGCCTCAATCCTCCTGCCGATAACCTTCTCCATAATCTGCTCAGCCAGGGACGTTGCCTGTTCATGCAGAACGGGCTGTGTCTTCTTGATTTCGTTCTCTGCTTCCCGGTCGGCTTCGCCTCTGAGTGACACCATTTCTTTCCGGGCATTGTTAAGGGTTTCTTCGGTTTCGCTAATGCCCATACCCCTTATTCGGGCCCTCTCCTGGGTGGCTTTTATTCTGGCATCGTTTTCCCTCGCGAGGTACTCCTCCTTCAACCGGGCGGTCTCATCCTCAATATTGTTTGTCTCAGCTTTTGTCTTGGCAATATGTTGTGTTCTCTCGTTAATCAGCCTCAAGAGGGGCTGAATCATGAGACGGTTAAGAATAAAAGCCAGAATCAAAAAGTGTATGACCTGGAGGACTAACGTCGCATTGATGCTTATCATGAGCTTCTACCACACAGGCTGCTGTTTCTTGTTAAACCACAAAAAGGAGAAGCAAGGCCACAACCAGCGAATAGATACCCGTTGATTCAGAAACCGCCTGGCCGACGAGCATGGTTCTGGTAAGAAGGCCGGCCTCTTCAGGTTTTCGGCCAATAGCCTCACACGCCTTGCCGGCTGCGAAGCCTTCACCAACACCCGGGCCAATGGCCCCAAAACCCATGGCCAATCCCGCGCCTATAAATGCTGCTGCCCTTATGAGATCTACTCCTTCAATTGCCATTTTTACCTCCTAACATAAATAAAGAATGAACTTAAACCACGAAGATCAGGACAAGACTCACAACCATGGCATAGATGGCTGTAGACTGAGAAACTGCCTGCCCTACCAGCATCGTTCGTGTTAATGCACCTGTTGCTTCTATGTTTCGTGAGATCCACCTCACCGCACCCTCTGCAGTCATGCCGTTTCCTATTCCGGGGCCTATTCCCCCAAAACCCATACTGATACCCGCCCCAAGAAGCGCCATGGAGGCGGCAAGGGCGGTTGATTCGGGAAAGGTTTTGAACATTAAGATAAAGCTTACCAAGAGCCCAAAGATGGACGGGGTTTGTGAAACGGCCTGGCCTACCAGCATTGTTGTAGTTACCTGTCCGACAGTGTCGGGGTTCCTGGAAATGCCTTCACAGCTCGCACCGGCTGCCAGACCTCCTCCGGCCCCTGAACCGATCGCTGCCAATCCTGTGCTGAGGCCTGCTCCGAGAAAGGCTGCCCACGTAGGCCAGAGAGGCATTTGACTGAAGTCCATGAACATTAGCATGAGGGCCACCACCATGGAGAAAATGGCAGGTGTTTGGCATACCGCAGAACCAATAAGCATATTGGTTGTGAGACGGCTTGAGATGGCAGGTTGTCTCGCAAGACCGAGGCAACAATGCCCACCCGGATACCCGGATCCAATCCCCGAGCCTATGGCCCCTAGCCCCATGCACAGGCCCGCAGAGAAAAGAGCGGAGGCCTTGAGCATGGTCGTCACGGGAGCCCCTAGAAAAAGCAATAAAATGGCAATGACCAGAGCAAAGATACCCGCAGATTCAGCTATTGCCTGGCCTACAAGCATATTTTTCAGGATGTCGCCAGATTGCTCAGGCTTTTGGGAAAGGCCCTGGTTTGCCATGCCTGCAGTAAAACCTTCACCAAGGGCTGCACCGATGGCTCCTAGACCTATACA
>DATKYC010000195.1:0-4832 GCA_035528695.1 Acidobacteriota bacterium
GGCTGCTTATTGCCCTGCCCATGACCTGCCTGCTTGTGGCATACTACCGGCGCTTTTTGACCCGGGCCGAAGTACCGGCCGGCTCCCATAAGCGCTAAGTTGTTTTTGCCCAGGAGGGACTGGAAAAAATGAACATCGAACATCGAACGTCCAACATCGAACGTTGAATGGGAAAAAGCGTGTGCCACTAATTAAAAAACCTGAACTATTAGATGATATTTTAGAGGAAACAGAAGGATTAATTAAGATTTTCGTTACGAGTATCAAAACGGCTGAAAAGAAATAGTCGTTGAATGTTCGGTATTGGATGTTTGTTTTTTATTCGATGTTGGACGTTCGACCTGCCCGCAATGCCTTTGGGTGGTCTTGGTAGAATGTCCTCGTGTCTCGGCCCGGTGACAATGATCATACCACCATCGTTTGTGATGCATGGCAGGCGGGTGTTCGACGTTCATCTTTCAAAACAACCCCGTACGGCATAAATGCAACCTGTGAATGTTTACAGAATAACTCAGCGCTTATGCGGCCGGCTCTCCACCCCCTGCCTGACAGTTACTTGCCGTCGGCCACGAAGGCGAACCCGCGCTCAATACCCTTGCGGTTGAGTTCGAAGAACTTTTCCTTGCCCTTGAGAGCTGCCTCCATGCCCTTAAAGGTCTCCTTTAGAGTCAGAAGTGCAGTCTTGGCACAAAACGCGCCGATCATGATCATATTGCCTGCTCGTTCCGAGCCCACCTCGCGGGCCAGTTCGACCGTGGGCACCTGGAGTAACTCAATGTCTGTACGAGAGGGGCTCTCCTCAATGAGGGAGGAGTTGAGAACCACCAGTCCTTGCTTGACCACTGTGGGTTCGAACTTCTCAAGGGAGGGGAAGTTCATGGCCACCAGGATGTCCGGGTTGGAGGCCACAGGTGAAGCGATCTTTTCTTCGGACAGTGTGACAGTGCAGTTGGCAGTGCCTCCGCGCATCTCGGCACCATAGGCTGGAAAGTAAGTGACATTGAGTCCTTTGTGCATTGCCCCATGGCTCAGGACATAGCCCATCAACAAAACACCCTGGCCACCGAAGCCTGCAAAAAGCGTCCGCGTAATCATTTCTTATCCTCGTATCCTGTTTCGTCCTTGATGACACCAAGGGGGTAGGTTTTCACCATTTCTTCGTTTACCCAGGCCCAGGCAGCCTTGGGTGACATCTTCCAGTTTGTGGGACAGGGGGAGAGCAGCTCCACAAGGGAGAAACCCAGGTCGTCCAACTGGCACTGGAAGGCCTTTTTGATGGCCTTTTTGGCCTTACGGATTTGTTTGAACGAACTCACGGCGCAACGCTCCACATACACCACACCGTTACTGACGGCCAGCATGCGGGAGATATCTATGGGATTGCCGTGCAGCCTCGGATCGCGACCGCCCGGGGCAGTGGTCGCGTTCATGCCGAGGACAGTTGTTGGGGCCATCTGACCACCGGTCATGCCGTAAATGGCATTATTAATAAATATGGTGGTGATTCTCTCACCCCGGTTGGCCGCGTGGATGGTCTCGGCTGTGCCTATGGCCGCCAGATCTCCGTCGCCCTGATACGTCAGGACGAGCTTATCCGGGTGAACCCGTTTGATACCGGTGGCCACGGCCAGGGCCCGTCCGTGCGGGGCCTCAACCATATCAAAATTAAAGTAGTTGTAAGCCAGCACAGCACAGCCCACAGGCGGGACACCGATAGTTTTTTCGCGCAGACCCAATTCGTCCAGGCACTCAGCCACCAGCCGGTGGGCAATAGAGTGGCCGCAGCCGGGACAGTAATGGGTCGGGTTTTTCTTCAAGGAATCGGGCCAGCCAAAGACCTGTTTGTAAGCAACTTCAGCACTCATACTTCAATCCTCCGTCCCACTTTGCCGTCACCTTTGGCGACTGAGCGCAAGAAATCGGCCACTTCGGCCGGTGTGGGGATGACGCCGCCAGGCACGCCATAAAAGTAGATCTCGGCCCGTTCGCCCACGGAAAGAACTACATCTTCGACCATTTGGCCCAGACACAACTCGAATACGGCTACTTTACGGCCGTTTTGGGCCAATTCGCGCAAGGTAGTAATGGGGTAAGGCCACAGGGTGATAGGCCGAAACAGACCAATGGCCAGGCCCTCAGCCCTCAAATCGTCCATGGCGCTTTCAGCAATGCGTGCAGCCGTACCATAGGCGACCACAATAATGTCCGCATCATCAGTATTTTTGGTCTCCCAGCGCCGC
Organism: Acidobacteriota bacterium; assembly: GCA_035528695.1. GTDB lineage: Bacteria > Desulfobacterota > DSM-4660 > Desulfatiglandales > Desulfatiglandaceae > DATKYC01. Next base: position 2,241 of record DATKYC010000195.1, read on the forward strand.
TCCTCGGCCGTTATCCGGTCGTACTTTTTCTGTAGATCCAAATTATGGTGATAGAGTTCGCCCTGCTGGCCCAGGAGCATGGAGAAAATGGCCCGGGGCTCCCGACCTTCACAGCCGTTCAGGGTCCAGTCCTTTTTGGGCAGGTCTTTGAGATCAATAAAATCAGGAAAAACAACAGGCTCCATGACCTGACCCATCAGACCATCGCCCAGAAGCATGACCGGGTTGCGGTATTTGTCGGCCAGGTCAAAGGCTACAAATGTCAGCTCAGCCAGTTCCTGACAGCCGGCCGGGGCCAGTACAGGGGTACGGTAGTCACCGTGGCCGCCGCCCCGTGTGGCCTGGAAGTAGTCAGCCGCCGAGGCCGAGATATTGCCCAGGCCGGGTCCACCGCGCATCATATTGACGATGACCGCCGGCAGCTCCATACCGGCCATGTATGAGATGCCTTCCTGCTTCAGGGAGATGCCTGGGGATGACGACGAGGTCATGGTCCGGCCTCCAGCGGCCGAGGCGCCCAGGACCATGTTGATTGAGGCGACCTCGCTTTCACCCTGAATGAAGGTTCCGCCCACGTCGAGCATGCGGGCAGAGAGATACTCGGGCAGTTCATTCTGAGGAGTGATGGGATAGCCAAAATAATAACGGCAGCCGGCGCGCACTGCCGCTTCACCGACCACGTGGGAACCGCGCATTAACATCTTTTCACTTGGCACGATACACCTCTATGGCTACTTCAGGGCAGACCGTGGCGCACTGGGCGCATCCGGTGCAGCCTTTTTCACCTTCTGATACGTTTTCCTTGAATCGAGCCGGAGAGTAGCCCTTTTTATTGAGCGACTTATCCACTTCGATTCTGTTGGTGGGACAGATCTCGATGCAAATTTGACAGCCCTTGCATCGCTCCCTGTCGATCGTTATTTTGCCTTTTATTGTCTTTTTTGCCATGACCTTAAGCCAATCGAATTTAATGGCACCTGCTCTACCCATGCTGGTGGGTAGTATAGGGGCCTGTCAGAGAATGAGACAGCCCCTCAGGGGCCGTGTTTTTGCCAAATATTTAACTCTTTATGCCCCTATTCCTTTTTTGTCAAGGTTTTTGACCAGATTTTCTAAAAAAATATACAACAGCAATTGAACTTAGGGGCTTCGCCCCAATTGGAATGATGGAATACCTGCTAAAGCGGGACTGGAATAATGGCCCGCCCTGGTGCGACTTCATTGGTGTAGAATATTGTTAGCCGCATTTTCAAATTAAGCCATTGTAAACCGAAAACGATGAGTAAACGGTCTGGGCCAGGGGTTTTGGGGGATTGACGTAATGGGTTATTGGGAAAATCAAGCCGACAAACCATAAGAGAAATGAGAAATTCGGATCTAATCCATTCGGTAGAAGGCGAATTTCCATCATTCCATCATTCCACTTTTCCATTATTCCATGTGCGAGTCAAAAACTCACGCTTCGAATACTCGTTTATTCTCAATAAGTTATAGAAATTCCGGGACGTTTAATTATGGCTTTGAAAAAAGCTTTGAAAAAAAATGTTTCTTTCTGCTATACTCGACGGCGCTTGGGAATTTATTCGCTATCGCTTACTTTTGCAGGTTATAAAAATCAGGAGTTAAAATGGGTTCTGAAAGCTTAATTGTCATAGATGGTCAAGAGTTCTTTTTTTCACCGGGTGAAACGATTCTTCAGGTGGCACAACGAAACGCTTTCGATATTCCCACCCTCTGCTATTTGAAAGGGGCCTCACCCACAGGTGCCTGCAGGATTTGTGTGGTCGAAGTGGAAGGCTCCCAAAACCTTGTGGCATCGTGTGCAACGCCTGCGGCACCTGGAATGGTGGTCAGGACTGAAACCCCACGGGTTATCAATTCACGGCGCACGAATCTCGAGGTGCTGCTGGCTTCCGGTCAACATAACTGCCTGGTTCAAGACCTAAACATGGATTCCTGGACCGACTTCCAGTTGAAGTCCATGGCGGCAAAAGGGCATGAGGACCTTTGCCCTGCTTATGGGGAGTGCCGCCTGCAGGATCTGGCCGTCCGGTATCAGGTCAAGACAAATCATTTTACACCTGCTGAGGTCAGCTACCCCATTGAGGACGTAAACCCTTTTATTGTGCGCGATTTTTCCAGGTGTATCCTTTGCGGCCGTTGTGTTCAGGCCTGCAATGAAGTCCAGGTAAATAACGCCATCAGCTTCGATTACAGGGGCAGTAAATCCAAGATTGTGACTGAGGGAGACCGCCCCCTGAAGGATTCAATTTGCGTTTTTTGCGGGGAATGTGTTCAGGCCTGTCCTGTAGGCGCCCTTATTACAAAAGAGGACCTTCTCTTAGAGCGTTCCTCGAACGAAGCAAGAAAGATTCGAACCACCTGTTCATACTGCGGTGTCGGATGCCAGCTCTATCTCCATGTAAGAAATAATAAAGTGGTCAAGGTGACCGGGGTGGAGGATGTGGGTCCGAATTTTGGAAGTCTATGTGTGAAGGGACGGTTTGGATACGATTTCATTAATGATACGGAACGACTCAAGACTCCACTGATTAAGGAGAACGGAAAATTTAAGGAGGCGTCATGGGATGA
>DATKYC010000196.1:0-2809 GCA_035528695.1 Acidobacteriota bacterium
ATTCAGTCTTTGACGAAGCTGATCCACAACCCGGTAAGGGTCGGCCCCCGCTCGATCACACTTATTGATAAAGGCCACCCTCGGGACTTTGTACCGGTTCATCTGCCGGTCAACAGTTATGGATTGGGACTGCACACCCCCCACCGCACACAGAACCAGTACCGAACCATCCAGAACCCTTAGCGATCTTTCCACCTCAATGGTGAAATCCACATGCCCTGGTGTATCAATCAGATTGATCCTATACCCATTCCATTCACAATAGGTGGCAGCCGAGGAGATGGTAATACCCCTTTCCTTTTCCAGCTCCATGGAATCCATTGTGGCCCCGACCCCGTCCTTTCCCTTCACCTCATGGACCGAGGCTATCCTTTTTGTATAGTAAAGGATCCTCTCTGTGAGAGTCGTCTTGCCCGAGTCTATATGAGCACTGATACCTATGTTCCTTAAGTACTGAATATCGTTAACCATCAAAAGCTCCAGTCAAAAAAATCAAAAAGAGGGCCCCTATAAACAGGCCCTCCTTTCAACATACAAAATTATGGGAATTATATCAAAGTTTAAAATCGTGAACCCATTCCGGATGCGTCACATCTTGGTCAAGTTATATCGTGCAACTGGAATAACGCTATTAGCAACCTCTCTCCTAAGGGCAATTGTATTGATCGGGGTATAGCGGGCTAATTTTTTCAGGCCCATCAACTGGGTCCTTAGCTCATCGCCTTCCGAGACAGCAGCAAAGATCTGCCGTGCCATCAGCTCCACCTTCGGAAAAGAATCATTGACATACACCTGGGTAACAGCAAGCTGGATTCTGGATTTCTCCCCACCCGCCTTTTGCACCTTTTTAAGAGTCCTCAAATAGGCACTCTCCATGGCAAAGATCTCGATCAGCATATCGGCTATCAGGCCAACAATTTCCTGCTCACCTCCGAGCTTTTGCATGTGTTTTTGGACCGCTGCGCCGGCAGACAGGAGACACATCTTTTTTGCCATCGCCACCATCTTCCGTTCTTTCTCAAGAACCCCATCTTCCTCACTCAAGTCGGGTTTGTAACTCAGGAGCTCTCCGGCCGCTTTCTGCACCGCTTCCAGGAGAGGAAGCTCTCCCTTCAAAGCAGCCCTCATAAGCATATCAACGATTAAGAGACGATTAATCTCATTGGTACCTTCCCATATGCGGTTAATTCTCGAATCCCTGTATGCGCTCTCAACCGGGTTGTCCTGAATATAGCCATACCCGCCCATAATCTGTACAGACTCATCGGCGACCGAATCAAGCATCTCCGTACCAGAGACCTTATTGATTGAACACTCCAGGGCGTACTTCCTGAGGGCATCACCTATCTTTCGACCCGCCTCCTCTGTAGAGAGGTCAATGCCTTTCAGGGCCAGGTCCAGAAGCCCCGCAGTTCGATACACCATACTTTCGTTCACATATGTCTTGATCACCATATCCGCGATCTTCTGTTTTATAAGCCCGAATTCACATATAGGCCTCCCGAATTGGATCCTGTTCTTGGCATATTTTACGGCCTCGGCAGTGAGAAGCTTGGCCGAGCCAACCGCCAGTGGACCGATCTTGTATCTGCCGACACTGAGGGTGTTGAGGGCAACCACGTGACCGCGGCCTATTTCTCCCAGGACGTTTTCCACTGGCACCTTGACGTCTTGAAAGATAACGGCCCTCGTGGAACTGCCGTGAACCCCCATCTTCTTTTCTTCCTCATCCACCGAGAAGCCATGCTGGTTAGGCTCGACAATAAAACTGGTAAACTTTGTGCCATCAACCTGCGCAAAGGTGAGGAAGAGATCAGCAAACCCCGCGTTAGTGATAAACTGTTTCTGGCCGTTCAAGATATAGTACTTTCCATCTTCTGATAAAACCGCCGTGGTCTCCGCACCAAGTGCATCGGAGCCGTGTTCTGATTCCGTTAGGGCAAAGGCTCCGATCATCTCACCGCTTGCCAGTTTGGGAAGATACTTTTTCTTTTGCTCCGGGGTGCCAAAAAGGACAATGGGGAGACTTCCTATCCCCGTATGACACCCGAAGGATACCGCAAAAGCGGATACCCCCTGGCTGACATACTCGGTCACCAGGCTCGCGCTCACCTTATCGAGTTCTGATCCCCCATAGATCTCAGGCATATCCGCAGAGAGGAATCCTAGTTCTCCCGCCTGTCTTAGCAAGCCCTTCAGTATTTCCGGTTTAAGCTCCTGAAGTTCCTCCCATCTTGGAACAAGCTCCCCCAAACCGAACTCTTCGGCAGACTTGGCTATCAGTATCTGCTCCTTGCTAAAATCCTCGGGGGTAAAGACCTCCTCTGGGAGGGCATCGGTAATCAAGAATTCTCCACCTTTAAAAAGCTTTAGCTCTGCCATCGCTCCCACTCCTTTTCTAATAACCCTCTCTCTCAATTATTGCAGCCGCCCCCATGCCAAACCCTATGCACATGGAGACCAATCCCCATCGCAGATCTCTCTCCTCCATTTCATAGACCAGCTGAGTGGTTAACTTGGCGCCTGTGCATCCAAGGGGATGCCCCAAGGCAATGGCGCCACCATTCACGTTAGTAATCTCTTGATTAATCCCCAGCGTGCGGATGCAGTAAATGGCCTGGGCCGCGAATGCCTCGTTAAGCTCAATTAACTCAATCTGGTCAAGGGTCATGCCCGCCAGTTTGAGCACCTTTGGAATGGCCACTGCCGGCCCCACACCCATGTATTCCGGTTCGCAACCCTCCACAGTGTGATAGCGGAAGGTAGCCATTGGTTTCAGGCCCAACTCCTTGGCCTTCTCCTTGGACAT
>DATKYC010000197.1:0-11999 GCA_035528695.1 Acidobacteriota bacterium
TCCGTCTACATGAAGGTGAATGGAAACGGACTTAAGATTAACACCACGCCAGGTATTGTGTTTTAAACGCTCCCTGAGCATTTGATAGTCTGATCGTGAGTAGATGAAAAAGGTCCCTTTCCCTCCTCCCTGGCTTATCTCCGGCAATTGGACCACAAATCTCGGTCCCACGGTTTCATTCCAGTCTTTGTACTCACGGGCGTGGATCACCTCAATGGGATAGATTGCGCCAGGTATCATAGGCAGGCGAAGATCACTCAGGAGCTTTTTGAAAAAGGTTCTCACCCCCACTCGCATACGGAGCGAAGCACGGTTGGCCAGGAGGACCCAGCCTTCATTTTTTGCCAGTGATTCTAGTTCAGGGTAATTCTGGTACAGCAAGAGGTATTTTGGATAAGGAAGTGTGCGCAAGAATTTTTGCACCGATGAATGAGCCAGGAGGTGGGCGGAGGTGTACCCCGTGTCACCTATGGGACCGCCGGTCTCTTCTTCAAGGCAGAATAGTCGCCCCATCTTCCTTATTAGTTTAAGATCACGAGTCTTTCTCAGGGCAACAATGCAGTAAGGACGGATAAAATAAGCGGGTATGATCCTGGGAAAGGCGGTCATACCCACACCTACAAAAGTTCCGTTAACCGAATCGAATAGCTCTCTTACATCATTCAGATTCCGTAGTAACATTCGCTGCTCTCAGGTGCGGGCTGCGCCTCTGATGTTACATAAGAGCATGCCACGAGGTGGGAGGGCCCCACTTCCTCCAGAGGAGGCACTTCTCTGCTACATCTAATCCTATGGGCTAACATACACCTGGTGAAAAAGGGGCACCCCACGCCCGGGGAAATATGACGCTCCTCCCTGAGAAGCGTGCTGTAGCGTTTTACCTTCCTAGAATCCCCGAACTTGGGCAGAGCATCGATTAGGGCGCGTGTATAGGGGTGTAGCGGATTTTGGATAATCTCCTCCGCGGGTCCGCTCTCCATAAGGCGAGCCCTGTATATAACTGCTATGCGGTCACAGAGGTACCGGGCCGCAGCAAGACTATGGGTGATAAAGAGAAGGGTTACCCCCAGTTTCTCCCGCATCTCCAAAAGGATATTAAAGATCTGAGCTGAGATAGAGGCATCCAGCATGGAGGTAGGCTCATCTGCTATCACAAACTGTGGATTCAAAACTACTGCCCTTGCTATAGCAACTCTCTGTCTCTGTCCGCCGCTGAGTTGGTGAGGATAACGATGCACGAAGTCACCTGGCGGTGAGAGGCCAACAGACTTCATGGCTTTCACGACTAAATCCTCTCTGGATTCGCCATTTCCTATTTTGTGAATGGTCAGCGGCTCTGAAACCGTTTCAAGAACTGAGAGCTGGGGATTCAGCGACTGGTAAGGATCCTGAAATATCATTTGGACTTTTCTGCGATATTCCTTTAATGCTCCTCCCTTCAAGTGGGTAATTTCAGTTCCATCCAGACATATCTTACCTTCATTTGGCTCCTCAAGCTTCGCAATGAGACGCCCGACGGTTGTCTTGCCGCTCCCGCTCTCCCCCACAAGACCAAATATCTCTCCTTTAAAGATCGTGAGTGAGAGATCGTTAAGTGCTATGACATCTTTTCCAGGACTACCAAAAAGAGAGCCCTTTGTCCTGTAAAGCTTGGTGACGTGTTTCATCTCAAGAATAGGTCTTTTCTCGTAGTCCATCACTCTCTGAGATTCCATTATTCGCAGTGGTAGCAGAGGGCCTTGTGGCGGGGAGTTACCTCTACCCACGAGGGTACACATATCCTACATGCCCTCTCTGCACCCGGGCAGCGATCGCAGAATCGGCATCCCGGCACTGGATAAATGAGGTTAGGCGTTTCACCCGCAATAGGGATCAAATGACACTTACTGCCTGTCAAGGTAGGGTAAGATGAAATAAGGGCCTTTGTGTATGGGTGGATTGGGGATTCAAAGACCTCTTCCCTGGGCCCGTATTCCACTATTTGGCCCGCATACATGATCCCAATATCATCACAAACCTCGGCGACAATAGAAATATCGTGGGAGATGAAAATCATGCTAATATCAAACTCCCTTTGCAATCTCTTTGTCTCTTCCAAGATCTGATCTTGAACGATGACGTCAAGCGCGGTGGTGGGCTCGTCAGCGATGATCAGCTTGGGCCGGCAGGCCAGTGCCATTGCGATAATTCCCCGCTGTTTCATGCCCCCGCTATACTGATGGGGGTAGTCTCTCATACGATCTTTCGGAATTCCAACCAATTCGAACAGGGCCTCCACCCTTTCCATGGCCTCCTGTTTTCCAAGCGCAGGGTCGTGCGTCAATATGGCCTCGGCGATCTGCTCATCCACGCGGTGCACTGGATTGAGGGCATTCATGGCAGCCTGAAAGATCATTGAAATCTCCCTCCACCTAACCCGCCTCATCTCCTCCTCGGTCAATTTGAGCAGGTCTCTCCCCTCGAAGAGAATACGCCCCTCGGTCACCGATCCATTGGGAGGCAGCAGCCTCATCAAGGCCATGCCTATGGTGGTTTTTCCGCAGCCGGACTCTCCCACAAAACCTAAGGACTTTCCCTCCTCCAGGGTGAAGGAGACCCGTTCTACCGCTTTGAGGTAGCCACCCCTCGTGTTATAGCCAACGCTCAGACCTTGAACCTCCAATAAAGGCATCTTATATGGCACGGTCCTCCTTTCTCAGTCTCGGGTCCAGCACCTCATCCATGGCCCTGCCCAACATGTAAAAGGAAAGAGTGATTAATGAGATACACATGCCGGGTGGAAGGAGCCAGTAAGGAGCCGTAAACATATGTCCCGTCTTCCAGACCCACTGGAGCATCATTCCCCAGCTTACTGTGCCGGGATCACCGAACCCCAAGAAGGCCAAGGCCGCCTCAGTGATGATTGCGGAGGTCACCCGGAATGTCATGTAGAGAAATGACAGCGGCAATACGTTTGGCATGATATGCCTAAAAATGATCCTCAGATGGGAGGCACCGGAAACCCTAGCGGCGTCGATAAACGGTCGCTGCTTCAGGGAAAGGGTCTGGGCCCTGATCACCCTTGATACCCCTGGCCATCGGAATAGGGCAATTATGAGGACGATGGTCCATATGTTGAGCTGGCCGAAAAGGGCGGCCAAAATCAGCACCACCAAGAGCGTGGGCATCACCATAATCATGTCAGCGAGGCGCATAAGGAGGGTATCCACGGCCCTGCCTACATATCCTGCAATCATCCCTATGGCCGTGCCAAGTACAATACTCATAAATGCAGCGGAAACCCCTACCATAAAGGCCACTCTAGCACCGGCTAAGAGCTGACTTAGGAGATCCCTCCCCATGAAGTCGGTCCCCAGCCAGTGCCTCATACTCGGGCCTGTAAAACACGATATTTCGGGATCCACCCCTGTCATGGGATGGTACATTGGGTCGAGCCATGGGGGTATAAAACTGCACAGGGCCATCACCGCAAACATAATTAGGAGGATCAACCCTATCTTTCCCAGAAAACTCTCTCTGAAAACAGACCATCCTTCAAGAAACAGGCCTATCCACCGGAATCTTTGTAGTAATGTCACCTCTGCTCTCAAAGTTGCAACCGCCATCAGTCCTCACCTTTCAGTATCTGATCCTTGGATCGAGATACGCGTAAAGTACATCCACCACGAGATTGGATAGAAGGACCACAATAGTAATGAGAAGAAAGGAGGCCTGGGCGAGTGGGTAGTCATTATGGCTTACGGAAAACACCAGCTCTCTCCCGATCCCCGGCCAGGTAAAGACCGTTTCAGTAAGTGCCCCGCCGTTGATGGAGAAGGCGAGGCTGAGCCCTACACTTGTGACCACAGGGAGGGCCGCATTGGGCGCTGCGTGGTGGTCTCTGATTACCTTCTCTTCAAGGCCTTTTGCCCTCGCCGTGAGGATATAATCCTCCTTGAGCGTCTCCAGCATACTGCTCCGCATTATCAAAAGATAGGCCCCAAAATGGATAAGAAAAAGCGTGGCCAGTGGCAGGGCCATGTGATGGAGCACATCCAGGAACTTGGCCAAAAAACCCGCTTGTGGATCAAGCCATACCTCCTCGGATATCATGCCGTTGATAGGAAACAGTCCGAGCTTATAGGCAAATATCCAGATGAGGATTAGAGCGAGCCATGGGAGGAAAACGGTATGGGTGACCAGAGCACCGATAGTCAGCACCGTATCGGTCTTTTCCCCTTTGTGCCATGATGCAATCTTACCCAAGAATACGCCTACTAGAGCGGAAAGGATAATAGATGTGGTGAAAAGTAGAATGGTATTTGGCAGCCGTTCCCCTATAATGTGGACTACCGGCTGCCCATAGTGAAAAGAGTTCCCGAAACGACCCATAAAAAAGTTCTTGAGATAGTATAGGTATTGCACCCACAAGGGCTCATTAAGACCCAGCTCGGAAATGAGAAGCTCCGCATCTTCTGGCGTCATATTTGGATCCACCATCCTGGAAACAGGGTCTCCGGGGGCCAGACGGAAAAGAAAAAAAAGTACCGTAAGGATCACAAAGAAGATAATTATGATCTGTAGCAGTCTATGGAGTATGTACCTTTTCAGTTCCATAAGAATAAAGTCCGCTCATTTCATCAAGTGCAGGCCTTCATTGGACCACAGTCAACCAATTATTTCGGCTTCAATTGGGTAAAGGTCCAAATATTTCCAATCCCTCCCAGCATATTCACCCACCCGGTGAACCCCCCTTTGCGGACCGCCTCAACTAGGGTGGGGTTGTAAAGGGGAATATATGGGATATCTTCAATTATGCGCTTTTGCATATCCCAAATTAATTTTCTACGCTCCTCCCGGTCCATCGTCCGTGCAGACTCATCAGCTACTCGATCAAAATCAGCATTCCTGTAACCGCTCATGTTCCATCCTCTCGGTTTGTCATTGGCAGAATGAAAGAAGTTTCTCACATAGTCGGGATCTAGGGAGAGGTTTCCATAACCCAGGATAAAAGTATCGAATTCACGCCGAGCCTTGACCTGCTCAATCAGCGACCCGAATGCCATGGGCCTGGAATAGGCAGGCAAACCCACTGCCCTGAGCCATTCCTGTATCATTATCCCGCTCATAGCACGGTGGGGGTCGTAATCAGCAGGTGGGGTCAAGATCGTGAATCTTTCCATGGGTTGCCCGTTTGGCAGCCGAATTTCTCTCCCGTTACTCACCTTTCCATCTTCATTTACGGGCGGGACTTCCCAGGTGTAACCTGCCCGACGAAGAATCTCATAGGATTTCTTGATCCGATCCTCTTTGGAGAGCCCCTCACCGTACCGACATACGTCCGGACAGTGCCAAAACCTATTTCCTGGGGGGACCATAGACCACATTTTGATACCGTACCCCTGAAGTATCCGGTTAATGATAAAATCCTTATCGATTAGTGTGGCAATGGCCCTTCTTAGATTAACGTCATTAAATGGGGGTCTTCTTACATTAAATCCCATGTAATAGAGTGCACTCTTTTCATTGGAAAATATTTGAATCTCTCTCTGCCTTTTCAGGTCATCAAGGTAGCCTGGCTGAATACCCCACCAGAACATGTCAATATCCCCTTTCTTCAGGGAGAGGATAGCGGCATCGGAGGTGCCAAATATCTTGAAAATAATGCCGTCTATGTAGGGGCCTAGTCTGCGGCCTTCTATCACTTTGTCTTTCCCGAAAAAATACGCATTTTTCTTGAGAAATATATAGGCCCCCTGCTTCCACTCTCTGAGGACAAAAGGACCGCTCCCTACTGGGTTTTCTATCCTGTGGTTGAGCAAAGTCGTGAGCGGTTTTTCGGTCTTTCTGGCCTTTTCAGCAATCTTCTCCCACTGCTTTTTCTGGACTATCGGGGTAGTAAGTGTCCTTGTAGCAAAGATCGCCTCTGGTTCCTTGAGATAAAACCTTATCGAATGTTTGTCTGGGGTCTCAATCTTATATATGAATTTCCAATTGGACAGGTACCTCGGCACCTTGAATTCCTGAATAAAGCGTCCGGTAAAGGCCACATCCTCTGAGGTGAGCTCAGAGCCATCTGACCATTTTGCCGGCCTGAGTTTGACCGTATAGGAGAGGGTTTTCGGATCATAGACAGGCTCTTTCTCTGCGAGCCATGGGATGAGTTTCAGTGTTTCGGGCTCTCGGATGTAGAGATCCTGATATATCTGAGATAGGACTCTGCCTGACCACGCGTCGCTTGCAAGCCAGATATTGAGGGTTCTGGGCTCCTCCAAGAGCCCGATTTTGAGCATATTGGCTGCACGAACGCCCGTTGTCCCAATAACGCCAATGCCAAGGAAAAATATAATGAAACACATCAAAGAAAAGATTCTGTGATCTAACTTCTTCCGTTCCGAACAATATGCGTCCCGCATGGTTTTTCCCTTTTCCTGGGTACTTCGCTTATAGGCAAAGCGAGTTTTTCAACTGGCGCCACCCGGGGGGCAGGTCTTTGGTCTAGTCTTCATCTCCTTGATCTTTTTCTCGATGAAGTCAATAACCTTGGACTCAAGCTTTACCTTGTTCAACCTGTTTATGCGCGGAATACCTCCCGGGCTCACGCAATTTATCTCAACCAATTTGTCTCCTATAACATCAATACCGACAAAGAAAAGGCCGTCTTCTACCAGCCTCTCTTTGATCACCGCGCAGATCCTTTTCTCACGCTCGCTCAGTTCGTGTTTATATGCCTTCGCACCTGCGTGGATGTTGGTCCTAAAGTCTCCCTTACGCGGTTTCCTCCCCATGGCCCCTAAGATTTCGCCATTTAAAAGAAGGATCCTCACATCCCCTTCCCTCTGAACCTGATCCAGATACTCCTGGACCATGATGGGCTCCCTTTCAGGATATGATCGATAGGCCCTCACGTAATAATTAATAAGAGAGATCAGATTTTCACGATCCTTGATGCTGACTTTGATAACCCCCTCCCCTCCGTATCTCTGCAAAGGCTTGATCACCATTGCGCCACCAAAATCATCTATGATTTTCTTAAGCCGCGCTGGGTCCCTGGAGACATGGGTCTCAGGGATGATATCCGGGAAATTGAGTATATAGAGCTTGCTGTTTGCCAGAATCTGGCCACTGGTGGTGTTTATCATAAAGACCTGATCATTGACCGATCCGAGGAATTCCATGGTCTGGTAGACCAGAGGGGGATTCTTTCTCAAAAAAAGGGCATCAAGCTCGGTGACGTTCTCAAATACCAGGTATTCTTGCCTGAGACACCTTATGAGGGCACGCCAATATTTTCTCATTGAGAGGTTGGGGGGGACGGTAATATTGCGCATCCTCGCCACCACTTGATTCTTACGAATATACACATCATGGGGCTCAAGAAAGTAGACTGTGTGCCCCCGCTGGTTGCATTCATACATCAGATGACTGGTAGTCTCATTATCCGGGTTGATTGACTCCAGCCTATCCATCAAGAAGGCTATGTGCATTCTCCCCCCTATATTCGAGTCACGTATTGGATTATCTGTGACGCGATATCCAGTCCGGTGGATGCCTCGAGACCCCTGAAACCGGGAGAGTAGTTCACTTCAATAACCTTTGCCTCACCGTGGGCATCCACAATGATATCCGTCCCGGAAATCTCCAAGCCCAAAACCTTTGTGGACTTGACGGCCAGTGTTGCAAGTTCCTTGTCAAGTCTTACCGGTCTTGCCTTCCCCTTCAAATGGATATTTGCTCGGAAATCTCCCTCCTTGGGGCTCAGTTCCATAGCGGCGATTACTTGACTTCCTAACACAAATGCTCTTATATCCCTTCGGGCACACGGATTGATAAATTCCTGCACCAGGAGCCCTTCGCCCTTGCTCAACAAGTTGTCCATGATAAATTCCAAAGTTCTTGAGGATTCAACCAGAATGACCCCCTTCCCCTGCCTGCCCTTAAGCATCTTGACCACCACTGGGTAGCCCCCAAGTCTTGCTACCGCCTTTTCAAGGCTTTTGAAGTTGCTCACATAGGTTGAATCAGGCACCCGTATCCCGTTATCCGCCAGAGACTGAAGGGTCAAAAACTTGTTCCTTGCTAAGAGTATGGGGTGAAAGCCGTTTATGACTGGAACGCCCCGGAGCTCAAAATGCCGTACCAGTGCGAGAGCGTACTCATTAATTGTTGCCCCTATTCTGGGTAAAAGCACTTCCAGATCAGCAAAATTAGTAGGTATATGAAGGTCAACTTTCCCAAGAGCAACTTCGGACAGGCAATTCTTTGGATGAAGGAGTGAGACCTTGTGCCCCAAACGCGAACCTGCCTCAATCAGTCGTCGATTGGGATGGTACCTTGGACTTCTTGCGCTTAGTATGCCGATATGCATCTTTGCCTTTTTGAGAAAACGCGATTAGTTTTAACTAAATACTACATTATTAGATCTTGGTAAAGAACTTGATAAAATTTCTTGTGTTACTGTGCTAATATGCGGATACAATTATGGAAACCAACCAGTCCTTTCGAATTCTTCTGGTTTTTCCTCCTGTGTGGACGCCTGTGACTCCATACCTGGCGCTGCCTCTCTTGGTAGGCTATCTACGAAAGGAGGGCATTTATGCTTCGCAATACGACGCCAGTCTCGACTATTTTACTAAATACCTCCTGAAACCAGACACCCTTTCAGGGATTTTCGACGTGGTTTCTCGCCGTCGATCGGAAGGTGATTATGCCTTTCCTTCAAAGGAAGCAAAGGCCCTCATCAATGACCTGAAGAGGAATCAGGGCATCTGGAAAGATAAGATTTCTCAGGTCCACAGCCTCCTCGAAACCATGAGGCAAGATGAACTGTTTTACCAACCAGCGGCCTGTGTCCGTGCCCAGAACGATCTCTATGACCTTTTAGGGCTCGCCTCACTTGCCTATTACCCAATAAGCTTTACCTTCAACACCTTTTCCAACAACTCAATAACCGATTTTTCTCGCCTGCTTGAACTCTGCGATGATCCTATTGGCAATCCATTCCTCAAATTTTACTCTGAAGCCCTGCCACGAAAAATAGACACGGAACGGCCCGTACTGGTAGGCATATCTGTGTCCACATCTCATCAGCTTGTCGGCGCATTGACAATGGCAAGGTTTATAAGAAAGGCCTACCCCTCCATACATATAACCCTCGGCGGCAAACACATTTTTCGCCTTCAGGAGTCCTTTACACACGAGCCTGCCTTTTTCCCCGAGTTTTGTGACAGCATGATCATCGATAACGGAGAAAGGCCTTTGAAAAAACTAATTGAACAGCTGGGGAAAAAAGCCCCGTTAACTGAGGTCCCCAATCTAGTCCACTTTGATGGCAATCGTCTGATCTTCAATGAGTTAGGTCCTCACGAACCTATCTCAGAGTTACCCGTGCCGGACTTCAGTGACCTTGCCTTAGGGGAGTATCTGTCACCGACCCCCATTATTCCCATGCGTCTATCTGAAGGGTGTTACTGGGGAAAATGTGCATTTTGTTCCCGATACGACAACAAGAAGTTTCAGACCGTGCCACCTCAAATCGCAGCCAATCAGATGGAAGAACTCCAAAGGCGATATAAGGTCTCCTGTTTTACCATCAACGATGATTGCCTGACACCAACATATCTTGAGGCGTTTTCCCGCTCAATTATCCAAAAAAATCTTCGCTTCGAAATATCTCTCTGGTGTAAACCTGTTGGTTCTTTTACCAAAAAAAGGTTCGGGCTCCTTTCAAGGGCAGGTGTTAAATTAATCCGTTGGGGCGTAGAAACAGGGCATCCTAGGATTCTCAAGCTCATGAAAAAGGGCACTAATCTAGAAGATACCTTGAGAGTACTGAAAGATTCCACGGAGAGCGGAATCTGGAATCATGCGACCATGATCCTTGGATTTCCAACCGAAACGCTTGATGAAGCGAAACAGACGATCCGCTTTCTTGAGGAGCACCAAGATATCATCCATTCTTCTATCTTTTTTCAGTTCGTATTATTGAACCGCTCCTATATTATAAACAACCCAGATGAGTTTAACATTGAGTCCGTGTCCATTGAAAGAAACCCCTTCGTTTATGACCGGGACTTCACCTGTTCAAAAGGCATGGATTCAAAAACACTTTCATCCTTTCTCACTTGGGCCCAAAGATATAGAAAAGGAGAAATCTACGGGAACCCCTTGTGGTTTTATCTCCGGATCAGGGAATATCTTCTCCTCTACGTCTCCAGAAAGGGATTAGATAATGTCAGGGGCTGTAAGGTCAACCCTTCTGATTTATCTGTGCATCAACTGGGAAGCCGTTTACAATACTTCTTTAAAAAACCTAATGAACTCCCTGACAAGATATTTGAAAAGATCTGTCAGCTTATTGAATCTGGAGGAGAAGTGGGGGCCTCCTGGATAAGAGACAATCTAAGAAATGCATATTTGATCGGCTACGCCACTGAGCAGGGCAGAGTCGTAGCTACGATGACCCACAAGAAGCCTTTGGAAAAATACTTGCGCTACATTGAGAAAAAGACCCATTTAAACCTGCGCGGCTATTTGGAACGGGGCTACAGCATGGCAAGGCCTGAATATAGAAGACTACTGGTGGGGGATCGGCTTCTCAAAGGACTCGTCAGCCGCAGCCCGGGCAAGAGAATATATGTTACCATACGTATGGATAATAAGGCAGCCGTCAAATTAACCCTGCGAAACAATATGGGCCTTGCTGGAGCCTATTTCAATGAAAGAACAGGACATGAAATCGGTGTATTTACCAACCAATAGGAAGCCCGAGCGTGTAGATCCTACTATTCTCGCTGCGTCCACACTGAACCACTTCTATTTCAAAACCGAAAAGATCTTTCAAGAGCTCTCCTTGGAAGAAAAAGCGAATCTAGTAATGTCCTTCAATCCTGAAATCTTCCAGGTTGAAACCACAACCCGCTGCAATCTCAATTGTCCCCTCTGCTCTACGCACCATCTCAAGAGAGGCTACACCGAGATGCCGCTAGAATTGGTGCAGATGATCGTCGATGATAACCCTCAGATCCATTACATATGTCTCCATCTTATGGGAGAACCTCTTCTGTCGAAATCCATATTTTCTACCATAGAATACCTCAAGTCTAACAAGATCTACACCTACTTTTCCACCAACGGTATGCTCTTGGAACAAAAGGTCGATGAGATCCTATCAAGCAGGCTCGATAAGATCTCCATTTCTCTGGATGGGATCAACCAAGAAGAGCTCGCTCAGTATAGAGTTAATGCTGACCTGAGGAAGATTCTTAGGGGAATCGCAAGACTGAAAGAGGCACGAGACGCTCGAGACTTAGCCCACCCTCTCATCCAGGTTCAGACCCTCATGTTTTCTTATAATGAAGTAAAGGAAGACAGGGTTGTCGGCTTTTTGAAATCTCTTGGTGTAGACCGTATAAAACTAAAAAAACCAAGCTTTGATACCTTTGGCGGAAAAAACAGTAAGGGGAAGGCGTTCCTGATCTCCGACAGAGACACACTCGGCAAGTATTCGCGGGGACGCAATGGCTATTTTAAATATAGGGATAGATCTGTGTGCCGCCTCCTTTTCCAGGGCTTCGCCCTCTCTGACGGTTCAGTCGTCCCTTGCTGTATCGATTATGACGGTGCGCATACCTTTGGCAATCTCAATACCCACTCGTGGAGAAAGATCTGGACTTCTGAACAAAGGCGAGAGGCCCTAACCCGGTATTTCTCAGGGGAGCTCGATATTTGCCGCCAATGTTCACTGGGCTATGACTACTCTACGACCGTTTTTGATCAAGCTTGACAGAAAATCAACCAGTTTTCCTTGTGGTCCCTTAAGGGTTTTTGATCTTTTGATGGAGCTCCCTAATCCGCTGACTCAAGACCTTACAGATGTGAAGCGCAATCTGGGGATACTCCCGCACAATCTCTGCAAACTCCCGTTTATGAAGAACCAATAGGTGGGACTCTTCTGCAGTTCGAATCGTCGCAGACCGAACGTCGTCTTCAAAAAGGGCCATTTCCCCAAAATAATCTCC
>DATKYC010000198.1:0-4804 GCA_035528695.1 Acidobacteriota bacterium
TTGGCGGTCCTGTTAATATTCGTTGTGTTATTATTTTCTATCCTTGGCATCAGTATGTGTGCCTGGGCCCAGAAGCTATCCCACAAAGTGGTAAAAGGCGATACATTGTGGGATATCTGTGAAAAATATTATGCAGACGCAAATTTGTGGCCGAAACTTTGGCAGATGAACCCTTTCATCACAAACCCCCATCTTCTCAAACCAGGAGATGTCGTTGTCTTACTGGAAGACGTCCCAATGAAAGTTCTCCCGGCTGTGGAGAAGAAGCTGGCGACAAAGGCTGAAACCGTGGATGATTCTGCCGCTGGTAAGTCGGGCATTGACGTTTCAGGATTCACCAGTGTGGAAGCGATTGGATTTTTATCCACAGATGAGGTGACGTCTTCGGGATATATTTCTTGGGCTGAGGCGGAAAGAATGGTTCTATCCGAGGGCGATGTCATATATGTAACCTTCACGGAAGAACGTGATCCGAAGCCAGGTGACATGTTCACCATTTGTCAAAAGTCTCCCTTACTCAACCACCCAATAACGGGTAAGAAACTGGGATATATTGTTTCATTTTTAGGGAAAATAGCCTTAAGGGAACACGTAAAGGAAGGCATATACAAGGCAGATATCGTTAAGAGTTACCGAGCCGTGCATGTGGGCGACTTGATACTGCCTTGGAAACCCGTTTCACCCTGTATAAGACCTATGCCTTTGGATCGGCAGTTGAGTATAAATGTGGTGGGCGTGAAAGATCAGCGTGAGCTTATCGGTCAATTTTCGGTTGTCTATTTCGATCGCGGTTTCAATCACGGAATTCGTAGGGGGAACCTATTTGAAATCGTTAAAAAACTGCAGGTGGAATCCTCCCGGAAAATTCAGCTCCCTGAAAGGGTATTGGGCCATGTACTTATTTTGGAAGTCATGCCTGATACGGCTACTGGTGTGGTTATTGCGACAAAAGAAGAATTCACTAACGGCACTTCTTTAAGAAGTCTTGATTTGATGAGTTCTCGACATGTTCTCTCTATGATACCGGGGTGTTCTCTTGAGTGACCATTCGAGGGTTAAGGTTCTCAAAGAAAATACTTGACTAACTTAAGTCGCTCTGTTTTATATCATCCCCGCCAACTCGATCCTCTCAGGACAGAAAAAGTCAAACCTCTATCGTGTATACAGTTTTCTCCTTTCCATGAAAATGTGGCAAGATGAAAGATGCGCATGGCTTGCCCTCACTATGATTCGAGGATTGGGCAATATTGCGATTAGGAACCTGCTGGAAAAGTTCGGGAACCCTCGGGCTATATTTGAGGCAGATCTCCAAGAATTGATGGATATTGAGGGTGTTCGCAAAGAAACCGCATACAGGATTAAGTATAGGCAGCTTGCTTCAGACCCTGAGGAGAGGCTTAGGAATACGGAAAAATGTAACGCCCGGCTTGTAAACTTTCTGGACCCCGCTTACCCTGAACTTTTAAAAAGAACTCACTACCCCCCGATGCTTCTCTATATCAAGGGGAAAGATATCCCTCTTAATCATGCATTCATTGGTGTTGTGGGCTCGAGGAACCCAACACATTATGGAGTCAAAGTCGCAGAGAAAATAGCGATGGGGCTCGCAAGACGCGGGGCAGGGGTGGTGAGCGGTCTCGCAAGAGGAATAGATTCAGCCGCCCATGTAGGTTGTATAAGGGGCGAGGGTATTACCATCGCGGTCTTGGGAACAGGGGTGGACGTCATTTACCCTGCAACAAACAAGAAATTGTTCGAGCAGGTATTAGACAGTGGGGTGGTCATTTCCGAATTTCCTCTTGGGACACAGCCTGAACCCAAGAATTTCCCCATACGCAATCGAATCATAAGCGGCTTAAGCAGAGGCATAGTAGTTGTGGAAGCGACAAAGAGAAGCGGCTCTTTGATTACGGCTTCATTTGCGCTGGACCAGGGTCGAGAAGTTTTCGCTGTGCCCGGGAGTATCGAGTCCTTTAAGAGCACCGGTACGCACTTTTTGATTAAGCAGGGCGCAAAACTGATTGAAAATGCGGATGATATTCTGGTCGAATTTGGGTTTGCCGACGAAGGCGTACATGGAGGGGATGACTCAAGAGATACTGCTGGTGCGCCTTCTCATATGGGGAAATCCGAGACAAAGATCTATGAAATTATTGGAGATTATCCAATCCATATCGATGAGATAGTGAGGCGTGTGGGTATGGATGCGGGTGAAGTCTTGAGTATCCTCATGAAAATGGAGCTAAATGGAATTGTGAAACAACTTCCTGGGAAGATGTTTGTTCGATAATTCTATAAAAAAGACAGTATGAATCAAATTCTTCAGGAATTCCCTTTTTGACTCCGAGGCTCGGTTCGGGGTCTTAGTGAGCCTATCTTGTATTTGGCAGTTTCGAATCTAATGTGTGGATAACAAAACATGGCTAAGAATTTACTCATTGTAGAGTCCCCGGCCAAGGCCAGAACCATCAAAAAGTATTTGGGATCTGACTTCATGATAATGGCCTCGGTTGGCCACCTCGTAGATCTTCCTGTTCAGAGGCTGGGTGTGGACCTGGAAGATAACTTCCAGCCTGAATATGTGACTATCAAAGGAAAGGGTAAGATTCTCAGGGATCTGAAAAAGGCAGGAAAGGAGGCTCAGACCATTTATCTGGCACCTGACCCTGACAGGGAAGGGGAGGCAATTGCGTGGCATATCGCCCAGGAAGTGAAGGGTGGAGACCGGAAAATTTTCCGGGTCCTTTTTAACGAACTTACTGCAAAGGCGATCCGTGAGGCGGTAGCGTTCCCGCAGACTCTCAATAGGGCCAAATTCGAGTCCCAGCAGGCGAGAAGAATACTCGATCGTCTCGTTGGATACCTGATTTCTCCGTTGCTGTGGACTAAAGTAAGGGGAGGGCTGAGCGCTGGCAGGGTTCAATCAGTAGCACTTAAAATGATCTGCGATCGTGAACGGGAAATCCATGCGTTTGAATCTCAGGAATACTGGTCACTCACAGCCCATCTCGAGTCAGAAGAGCCACCTCCCTTTGAGGCCAGGCTTTCTCGATATGACGACAAGAAGATTGACCTTAGGACTAAAGAACAAACACAGAAGATTATTTCCGAAGTAGAAGACCAAGCCTTTAAGGTGGGGAAGGTCTCTCGAAGAAAGAAAAGAAAGAACCCGCCGCCCCCATTCATTACCAGTCTTCTTCAGCAGGAGGCTTATGGAAGACTTGGATTCCCAGCTAAAAAGACTATGTCGCTTGCGCAGAACCTATACGAGGGAATCGATTTGGGTGAGCGAGGTCAGATAGGACTTATCACTTACATGAGGACAGATTCCTTTCGTCTTTCTGATGATGCAGTTTCAGAGGTAAGGGATTTCATTTCCAAGACCTTTGGGGGGGATTACCTACCCACTAAACCAAACCGATTTAAGAGCCGTAAGGGAGCGCAAGAGGCCCATGAAGCAATTCGCCCCACCTCGGTAGGGCTTGATCCCAAGACCCTTTCACCTTACTTAACGAGAGATCAACTCGCTCTATATAGCCTGATTTGGAAAAGATTTGTTTCCTGCCAAATGAAGCCAGCCGTACTTGATCAGACGATAGTCGAGGTCGTTTCGGGGAGGGCTACTTTTACGGCATCAGGCTCCGTGTTTCTTTTCAAGGGATTTACCGCTGTATATGAGGAGGGTTCAAATAATTCAGAGCACGAGAAAAATGGTGAAGGCAGGCTTCCTCCCTTGAAAGAGGAGCAGATCCTCAAGCTAATCAGACTGGAGCCGGCTCAGCATTTTACACAACCGCCACCGCGATTCTCAGAGGCAACACTGATTAAAGCACTTGAGGAAAATGGTATTGGTCGTCCGTCAACGTATGCAACAATTCTTGCCAATATTACCGGTAGGGAATACGTATCCATTGAAAAAAGGCGTTTCAAGCCAACAGAGTTAGGTTTTATGATTACGGAGCTATTGGTCAAGAATTTCCCCGATATCTTGGATACCGCTTTCACGGCGCAGATGGAAACCAACCTGGACAAGATCGAGCGGGGTGAGGTCCAATGGACGAGTGTGGTAGGAAAATTCTATGACCCATTTGAAAAGAATTTGAAGAAAGCACAGCAGGAAATGAGAGGAGAGATTTTGACGGAGATTGCCTGCTCCAAGTGCAACCGCCCAATGTCCATAAAGTCAGGAAGGAATGGGCTTTTCCTGGCTTGTACAGGATTTCCCGAGTGTAAGAGCACGGCCAATTTCATCAGGGATGATAAGGGAAAGATCGTGCCTGAACCTATCCCCAAACTCGGGAGCGAAGAGGGAGCCTGTGAGACATGCGGCAGGCCTATGGTTGTCAAGAAGGGAAAATTCGGCCCTTTCCTCGCATGTTCCGGGTACCCTGAGTGCAAAAATACGCGGGCAATGGGATCGAAGGCCTCAAAAGAAATAAGGACGGGGCTCGTCCAGTCTAAATGCAATGCATGTGGTGCCAGGATGGCAGTAAAGGTGAACCGCGCGGGTCAAAGATTTCTGGCATGTGAGAATTATCCTGCCTGCACCTACACTGAACCCTTAAGCACTGAGGTCCCGTGTCCTGACAAGGACTGCCAAGGTACGCTTGTGGAAAGAACATCCAAAAAGGGGAGGAAGTTTTACGGGTGCAATCAGTATCCTAGATGCCGCTTTGCAATGTGGGACGAGCCCTTTGATGACGTATGTCCCAAATGCGGGACCCGGATTTTGGGTCTAAAACGCCGTGAGGGCGTAGAACCTATATTGGTTTGCCGTAGGAAAGGCTGCGGTTTCACAAAGCCT
>DATKYC010000199.1:0-3383 GCA_035528695.1 Acidobacteriota bacterium
TATCATCAATCTTGATGCCCTCACCTACGCGGGAAATCCTGCAAACTTCGGAGATCTCCCCCCTGCCCTTTCGGATCGGCACCAGTTGATCCATGGGGATATCAGGGACGCTCACCTTCTTGAGCAATTATTTAAGGAGAACCACTTTGATGGAGTGGTCCATTTTGCTGCCGAATCGCACGTGGACAGATCCATTCTGGGGCCGGAAGCCTTCCTCGAGGCAAATGCACTGGGCACTTTTCGCCTGCTTGAGGCAAGCAGGCGGTTTTGGGAAACCACCGGGAAACCAGCAGGGTTTCGGTTCCTACACATCTCCACAGATGAGGTCTATGGGAGTCTGGGGCCCCAAGGGTACTTCACAGAGAAAACACCCTACGACCCCTCAAGCCCCTATTCGGCTTCCAAGGCCGCCTCAGACCATTTTGTGAAGGCCTACTATCGCACCTATGGCCTTCCCACCGTAATTACCAATTGTTCTAACAACTACGGGCCTTACCAGTTCCCGGAGAAGCTCCTCCCCCTGATGACCCTTAATATCCTGGAAGAAAAGCCCCTTCCCATATACGGTGACGGGAAAAATGTTAGAGACTGGCTCTACGTCATCGACCACTGTGAGGCCTTGATTCAGGTATTTGAAAAAGGGGATCTGGGAGAGACATATAACATAGGGGGAGGAGCAGAGCGCCAGAATATTGAGATCGTGCATCTTCTTTGCGATCTCATGGATACCCGCCTGGGCCGTTCCGGCAAGGCGTCCAGTAGACGTCTCATTCGGTTCGTGGCTGACCGGCCCGGCCATGATAGACGATATGCCATCGATGCCTCCAAAATAAGAAGTTCCTTGGGCTGGAAGCCCAGTTATGACTTTGAACACGCGCTGGAACACACCATCGACTGGTATATGAACCATATGGATTGGGTGAATTCTGTGCAAAGCGGCGAGTACCTCAAGTGGATAGAAATGAATTACGGCGACCGCAAGTAGGGCCCATCTTAAGCCCTTTCGCCCTTTTCAAAAGGCCACTACCTCTCTTGCCACGTAGGTCTCACAGTCATCTCGTTAAGCGCAGAGCCGTCAGGGCGGGTGAGGGCAAGGTGAATGGCATCTGCTATGTGCTCGGGCCTCAGGATTTCACCCTTGTCAATGGGGACAGGTGAGCCTCCTTTGGTGAATGAATCAAAGAAGGCCGTTTTTGTCATGCCTGGATGGACCAGTGTGACACGGATGTTATATTGCTGCACCTCATTGCGCAGTGCCTCTGAAAAGGCACGCACCGCAAATTTTGTGGCAGAATAGATGGCAAAATTCGGCGAGTACTTTAGACCCGCAACTGAGCCGATATTGACGATATCGCCCCTGCCCTGCTCGATCATGGATGGCAACACCAATCTTGTCATGTAATAGACACCCAGGATATTCACCTTGACCATCTGCTCCGCTTCCTTAGGATCAGAGTCCACAATCTTACCCGAAAAGCCCACGCCCGCGTTGTTCACCAGTATGTCTATATGCCCAAACCGATTAAGTGCCTGCTGAACCAGATCCTCACATTCTGAGAGGTGCGTCACATCACATCTCACCGCAATCGATTCCGCTCCAAGACCCTCAAGCTCTCCTTTAACTTTTTCAAGAAGATCGTTACTGGTGGCGCCTATCACCATATTCGCGCCATCCTGTGCCAACCTCAGGGCTGTTGCCCGTCCTATTCCCTTGCTAGCGCCTGTGACCAGTGCTACTCTAGCTCTCAGTGAATTCATGTGACCTCCACGGTTCTTTCATCAGTTCAGAAATTAGATATTGATAAAGGTGCGGAGCGGTTGACCTGCTAAAACCTCTTGACAGCTTCAAAGGTTCCCTGTAATCTATAAGGACTCGTTAGGGGTGTTTTAATGATCTGAGAGTCCAGAAATGGACAACCCTTAACCACCTGATCAGGGTAATACCTGCGAAGGGAAACGAGTTGAGTAACAAAATGTTTTGCTACCAAACCGTTTACCCTTCAGGGCTAAACGGTTTTTTTGTTCATTTTCCAAGAACATTCTAAGCATCCAGCAAATTTTGTCTTATTGACATATTAGATTGAAACGTACTTATGTGTAACCCTTTCTTTTCCTCGCCTAACATGTTCGAGTAACTACACTGTTAAACCCCTAATTTTCCACTCAACATCTCAGCTATTTTTTTCCCCGAAAGGAGCATTCCCCCGAAAATAGGGCCCATTCGCGGCCCACCAAAGGCATTGTTCGCAGCCATACCAGCCACATACAGCCCCGGAAAGACCTCACCCGTGTTTACCACAGTAAACTCTTCCCCCTTGTCCGCCCAAAGGGGCATCTCTCCCACCACGTCACCTGTCTTTGTATTCAATCTTGCATCCAGCTTTCTGGTGACGATCCGGCATATTTCTGCTGGATGGCCCGTTCCAT
The DNA here is from genome assembly GCA_035528695.1 of Acidobacteriota bacterium. Classification (GTDB taxonomy): domain Bacteria; phylum Desulfobacterota; class DSM-4660; order Desulfatiglandales; family Desulfatiglandaceae; genus DATKYC01. The sequence continues at coordinate 2,428 of DATKYC010000199.1, forward strand.
CTACCACAAAACGTGCCTGCATACCAAGCGGGTCTACATGGAGGCCCAGCTTTTCAACGGGAGACCAATTAATCACAAGCCCTGAGATTGTCGGTCTTCCCTCCTCTTCCCTAAATAGCACGTCAGTTACTCTCACCAGATTGAAAATTGCTGTCCCTGCCTTGACGCACTGAGAAATAATGGTTGAGGTGGCCTCCACACTGTCCATAGTGTAATAGCCATCTCCCTTTGGGCGATACGAAACTCCAAGTTCTTTTACGATATGAACGGCATCATCCTGGAGCGCAATCTCGTTAAACATCATTCCCCCACCCCACATCCCCCCTCCGGGCGCAAGTTTGGATTCAAAAATAACCGTCTTGAACCCAGCTTTGCCTAAGTAATAGCCTGCCACCATATTGGCGGGACCCGCACCCACCCAGGGCCACATCCACATCTAAATTGGCAAGTAGTTTTGCCTTATACGCCTCTATGATCGATTTTGAGATGCTTACATCATCTAGCTGCATTTTACATACCTCGTAATCCGATAATTTCGTTAACAAGGCTGAACTGAATCACTTTATTAAGTGGCTGGAGTTCTTATCTCCCTCAATAGGTCGTATATTGCTGGGTTTTTTCTCCCCTGCCAGAATCTTTTTCTCTGCAGTTTCAAGCCCATTGCTGTGAGCCCGATGTGCTGCTATGGGTGTGAGCCTGGCATTCAGGTTAGCATGTATTACCCTTGGGACTTTCGTTCGATTCCTCCAAGCCATTGCCTAAACAGGGGTGTACGCCTCATATTACGTTACAAACTCGGAAAAATGGCGGTTAACGAAGAATGTCCAGAACTGCTCCCAGCGATTGCTTAAAATGAGAGATCGAAGCGTAAGTACAGCCTGGCCGCCATCAATGGTCCATCGCATCCCTGACTTCTTCATTCGAGCACCGATGAGATTCTTGCAGGCGGCTTCAAC
>DATKYC010000200.1:0-7644 GCA_035528695.1 Acidobacteriota bacterium
ATGGGGAAATCTGGAAAATTTGCCCTTGAATTTTCTATATTGTGTAATTTTACAAGCATAGCATGGAAAAAGGCAAGCCAAAATTCAGACCCGATCCCCAGTTAAGGCTTCTGGATCAGGTTAGGCAAGTCCTGCGTTATCACCATTACGCCTATCGTACCGAGCAGACATATTTTGACTGGATCATACGATACGTGAAGTTCCATGGTGTAAAAAACACCCGCATGATATGGGAAGGCCGAGATCGAATCGGTTTTGAGTCATCTCGCCACGCATGGGAGGGTCTCAGCGTCCACACAGCGGCAGGCGTTGAACGCCATGGTCTTTTTTTACCGCAATGTTCTGGATAAGCCGATTGATGGACAGATTGAGCCTGTCAAGGTAAAAAGACATTGTAGTCCCCCGACAGTGATGACCCAGATGGAAGTGCAGCAGGTTCACGCTCAAATGCATGGCACAAGTCCTCGATGGGTTCCATCCACAACTTGAATTCTTTGACCGCCTTCCTCACAAAATTATCGGTAAGGGTCTGCTCTTTTTGCCCTCGCCGAACCCTCCGGTAGTTGGGCTCCAGTGCACGAAAGATATGGATCATGGTGACCTTACCAATAAAGTGTCCTCCCGAGAAGAACGGCCCTTCGGGATTCCACAGGGCCCCGATAACGGGATCTATGTTACTCTTCGACAGGCAAAAAGGCCCGCCAGAAGGACGGCGGGCAAGCGCAAAAGGGACAAAATCCGAAATTCGGCACCTGTAATTTCAATATGTTACAAGCAGCATAAATTGAAATTCTGACTTTTTACGAATCCATCATTCCTTAAGCAACACAAAATACCCCATTAATACCCCCTTTTTCCCCTTTTGGTGAATTGATTTCTCCTGCCCGGCACATTACTTTTCGGATTGTGCTGGAGCAGATAAACCTGATAAAAAAACTATTTTTGCACAAAATACCCTTTTCTTTTGCCCATTTCTGTGTATAATCTTCTATGAAGATAATCCCTGTTTTCGTTGACCTGGAAATTATATCCGTGAGGTGCAAATGTATCGCAAGGCCCTGAATGACCTTATCGAGTGGAAGGATCGCCCTAGCCGGAAGCCGCTTATTATCCGGGGAGCTCGACAGGTCGGCAAAACGTGGCTGGTTCGGAAGTTTGCTGGTCAATTCGCCAACCTGGTTGAAATTAATTTTGACAAAAACCCGGAAAAGGCACAGCTTTTTGCCGGCAGAGATATCAGCAGATGTCTGCAACTTCTGCAGATTGACTGCGATGCCGAAATCATCCCCGGTAAAACCCTGCTTTTCCTTGACGAAATTCAGGGTGCACCTGAGCTGCTGCCACTGTTGCGCTATTTCTACGAAGAGCGAGGAGATCTCCATGTCATAGCAGCCGGCTCTCTGCTGGAATTTCTGCTGGCTGAGCATGATTTTTCCATGCCGGTGGGCCGGGTGGAATATCTGCATCTCGGCCCCATGGACACGGAAGAGTTTCTCCTGGCGCTGGGCCAGGAGAGGTTGGCAAAGTTTTTAAAAGATTACTCACTGGATGATAATATTCCCGAGTCTATTCATCTTTCCCTGCTCAACTTCTTAAAGCTTTTCTGGATTATCGGAGGGATGCCTGCCGCGGTTGCATGGTATGGCAATTCCGGTAAACTTGCCGAGGCGATTCGTGAACATGCGGTCATCCTGCAAACCTGCGAAGATGATTTCAGTAAATACCGAAAACGCATTTACCCGGAAAGATTGCGTAAGGTCTTCAGGCGGATACCGGCCCTGATCGGAAATAAACTTAAATATGTGCGGCTTGACCCTGAAGAGCGGTCAAGGGAGCTTGCCGATAGCCTGCACCTGCTGGAAATGGCGCGGGTCATCTACCGGGTCAGACACAGTGCCGGAAATGGCGTGCCCCTGGGGGCCGAGGCCAAAGAACACGATTTCAAGCCTCTTTTTCTGGACACCGGGCTGGTTTCAACTTCACTTGGTCTCAGTCTGCCAGGCTTGGAAGTGGTGGATGATCTACTCATGGTGAACAACGGTGCTCTGGCCGAACAGTTTGTTGGCCAGCATCTTTTATATGGCGGGCCAAGCTATGAGAAGCCGCAGCTATTTTATTGGAACCGGGAACAGAAAAGCTCCAGCGCTGAAGTGAATTATCTGATCGCACACGAAGACAAGGTCGTGCCGGTTGAGGTAAAGGCCGGCAAGACCGGCACCTTGAAATCGCTGCAGGTTTTTGTGGCGGAGAAAAAATCCCCGGTGGCGCTCAGGTTCAATACCATGCCGCCATCATGTTCCAGGCAAGAGACAAGATTAGCAGGAAAAGACAAAGTCCCTTTCCTGCTTGTTTCTCTGCCACTCTACCTTGTCGGGCAGGCCAGACGTCTGATCGCCGATGGCATTCAGGGAGGAAACTGATCTTACCCCAATTTAGTGAACACCCGGTTAAGCCACTTTTTGGATATACGGGGACACAACCGACAGCATGCCGTTGTCAAAGCCTATGGACTGGGTGTCCTCAAACAAAACACATGAAGCCGATTCTCCTCTAACCACCCCTGATATAGCCGCTCCGGAGGAATAGCCCTATAAACCTACACCTAACATTGCAGAAATATTCGCTCCAAAAGCGCCTCTGTCCTGGCTGTCCCCTGAACTGACAGGTTGGCCGTCCTGTCTTAAATATCGAGGGCAAAGCGGATTGCCCGCCCAACATCAACCATCTTTGTCGAAGGCAAAGATGTGATCAATGATCCAATTTTTCCCTTCGAAACTGTCTGCAAATGGTCACAGTTGACAGCGCAATCCCGGGGCATGCCGTCCATTTTCGAAAGAAACACTTCGGAAGGTATATTGCGGACCGTACTTGTAATGGGTGCGACGGTTATTTCACCAAGATACTCCAACACGGAATCTCGCGTTAGGACAAGAACCGGTCTCTTTTTATCGGGCGTTACAAACTTGTACCAACGTATTTCACCGTGTTTCATTCGTCACCCCAAGTTTGCTCTGTTTCCCAAACTGAAAACTCGTCGGCAGTAACTGGGTGCTTTTCATATCCTTGACGGTGCTTACGTTCCAGTTGCTCAAGATTGTAGCGGGAAAGCGCCTCACGGAGTGCCTTTCTTGTGAAAGCAGAACGACTTTTGTGGAGTTGCTTCGAAACGTGATCGACTGCTTTGACAAGATCATCATCAAGGGTCATCTGAATTGTTCTCATAATACACCTGTTCAATGTGGATTAATATAGCTATAATAATCCACATTACGGGCCATGTCAAGTCAATTTATTCGGCCAACATTGTCAATGTTAGCCTGCGACCGCGTTTGACATTGTGGGGCGATTTATATAAGTATAGGGAGACAGCAAAAAAAGTATACATGGTTTCAAAAGTAGTACCTCAATTGAGTTATAATCAGTGAAGTTGTTGTAATCAATCTAAAATCCACAATATAGAATCCAAAATCGTGTCTGAACAGGGTTTTCGTTCAGACACTAACTACTCAGGTATTTATTTGACAGAATAACCCCGCATTCCGCGGGGCAGGCATGGATTGACTTGATTTTTTTGAATTCTTGTAAATCCTTTAAATATCCTGACAGCCCTGGAAGAAAAGTGAAAGGAACAATCCATGACACTTCCGTCCAACAAAACCAAAATTGTTTGCACCATAGGGCCGGCGTCCGAGTCTCCTGAAATAATGGAGCAGATGATTAGGGCGGGTATGAACGTGGCACGTCTCAACTTCTCCCACGGTGATTTCGACAGTCACAAAAAGATTATCGAAAATCTGCGCGCAGTTGCGCGTGCAACCGGGCAGCGTGTAACGATCATGGCAGACCTGCCGGGGCCAAAGATGCGCATCGGCCAACTGGACAAGGAGCCGATCGAGTTAGAACCAGGGGCCTCTTTCATCTTGACGACCGAGGATATTCTCGGAGACAGTGGGCGTGTCTCGGTGACCTTTGACCGCCTTCCGCAGTCTGTAAAGCCGGGCGACACCTTGTATCTCAACGACGGCTATATCCAGATTGAAGTCGTCAGGGTGGAGGGAAACGACGTCCATTGCCAGGTTCTGGTCGGGGGTGAATTGCGCTCTCGCAAGGGCCTTAACTTGCCTGGCATTGATCTTGGCATCAGCGCGTTTACCGAGCGAGACCGCCAGTGTCTTGAATTTGCCCTGAAACAGGGTGTGGATGCAGTCAGTCAATCCTTTGTAGAGAACGCTACGGATATTACCGCCGTGCGTGATGCAGCGGCGGCCATGGGACACAACCCTTTTATTATCGCTAAGATTGAACGCTCCAGGGCAGAAGATAATCTGGAAGGCATCCTCGAAGTGTCTGACGGCATCATGATAGCGAGAGGTGACCTGGGAGTGGAAATACCCATAGAGAAGATTGCCGTGGCTCAGAAACACCTGATTCATTTGGCAAATCTCAAAGGCAAGCCGGTGATTACAGCTACGCAAATGCTGGAATCCATGACCACTAACCGTAGGCCCACCCGTGCCGAGGCCGCGGACGTGGCTAACGCCATTCTTGATGGCACAGACTGTGTCATGCTTTCCGGAGAGTCAGCAATGGGAATGTATCCGGTGGAAGCCGTGGAAATGCTTACCAGGATCGCTGCCTCCATTGAGCCTCACCGCCAAAGCCATCAGGTGCGAGAGGCCCTGAGAGGGCTCGGCCATGAAGAGAATCTCAATCTCAAAGATCTGATTGCCCTGAGTGTCGAAACCACACTGGAACGTATCTCACCTGCCGCGGTTTTTGTTCCGACCCGGAGCGGCACATCTGCACGAAGCATCACGAGATTCAGGCTTCCCGTATGGATAGCAGGCATCAGTTCACAGGAGGCCACATGCCAGGACCTCCAATTCTCTTATGGGGTCTACCCGGTGCACGAGCCCGATCATCCGGAAGATTGGAAGGCATACGTACGAGGGTTTTTGGGGTCTCATGGATTGGGCGGTAACCTCGTCGTCCTGACCGAGGGGCCCTCGGCAAAGCATCCGGAGGGAAACAACCGGATGGAAATTATTGATCTTAACCTTGATCCTTACTAAAGAAAGGAGAACGAAAAATGAGCAACGGAAAAAATACACAAATCACGAATGTTTTGGGCCGGGAGATTTTGGACAGCCGGGGTAATCCCACGGTGGAAGTTGAGGTCAGTCTGGCCTGCGGGATCACCGCGCGGGCGGGTGTGCCCTCGGGGGCCTCAACCGGGGCACGAGAGGCGCTTGAGATGCGCGACGGCGACGCAAAACGCTTTGGAGGCAAGGGAGTGCTTAAAGCAGTGAGAAATGTAAACGGTGTTATTAACGACACCCTGAAAGGTTTTGATGCCCGCCAGCAGGCAGTCATTGACAAGGTGCTCATTGACCTGGACGGCACGCCAAACAAGGCCAAGCTGGGGGCTAATGCAATTCTGGGTGTCTCTATGGCCGTGGCACGTGCCGCAGCAATGGCAAGCAACCTTCCCCTTTATCGGTATCTCGGCGGGACTGGCGGCATGCGCCTTCCTGTACCCATGCTGAATATTATGAACGGGGGGGCGCATGCCCGCTGGCAGGGTTCAGACTTCCAGGAGTATATGATCGCCCCTTACGGTGCAGGGAGTTTCAAGGAATCGCTCCGATGGGCCAGCGAGATCTACCAGACCTTGCGTGCAGTGCTGATGGAAGCGGGTCACCACGTGGGCGTTGGTGATGAGGGAGGCTTTGCGCCCAATGTGTCATCCAACGAGGAGCCCCTGGAATTCATCGTGAAGGGCATTGAAAAAGCCGGTCTAAAGCCGGGCGCTGAAGTAGGAATCGCCATGGATCCGGCCTCCAGCGAGTTTTTCGAGGACGGCCGTTACAACCTGCGCACTGAGAAGCGCACGTGCTCTTCGGAGGAGATGGTTGACTATTACGAGAAGCTCGTTAATGCCTATCCCATCTGTTTACTGGAAGACGGCCTGGCCGAGGACGACTGGGGCGGCTGGCAAATCCTTAACAATCGTTTGGGGGATGTCATTGAGCTCGTGGGGGATGATCTTTTTGTTACCAACGTGGAGTACATCGCACGGGGCATTCGGGAGAAGTCTGCAAATGCCGCCCTCATCAAGCTCAATCAGATTGGCTCCCTGACCGAGACTATCGAAGCGGTGAGGATGTGCCAGCGAGTGGGATGGGGAGCCTTTGTGTCCCACCGCAGCGGCGAGACCGTGGATAGCTTTATCGCTGATATGACCGTGGCCCTGGATACCGGGCACCTCAAGACCGGCGCGCCCGCCCGGGGCGAGCGGGTCGAGAAGTACAACCAGTTGTTGCGCATCGAGGAGGACCTGGGAAATACCGCCCAGTATGCCGGTAAGGAGGCTTTTGTCCGGCCGGTGCGTTTTTAGTGAATGGAGCGATTTGTATCGTGAAATAAGAACTCGATGTTTCCTCTGAACAACCATTTTAAATAAAACAAGTTTTTGGAGGCAAAATGGAAGTTAATGATCTGGACCTTACAATTTCGAGGTTGGGAGAGTGCCGTATCCCTTCACCTATGACGGGTATTCAATTCGTAAGCGATAGTGATAATGTACTCTATCACTCTGACCTGAGAAAGATTAAGGAGTTTTTTGGGGCGGGCGAAGATCTGCCGTGTTTTGAGATGGCCGGCCCGAGAGAAAAAATCTATTTTGATCCCTCAAAGCTCAAATGCGGCATCGTCACTTGCGGGGGGCTCTGTCCCGGGGTGAACGACGTGATAAGGGCTATTGTCCTGGGACTTTTTTATCATTATGGAGTTGAAACAGTCTTCGGCTTTCGTTACGGCTATGAAGGCCTTACTTACAGGCATGGTGACGTCCCCTTAGAATTAAACCCTGATATTGTAGGCGACATCCACAAGAAAGGGGGGACCATATTGAGTTCGTCGCGAGGACCTCAGGATATTTCAGAGATGGTGGATACGCTTGAGCGAATGAACGTTAGGGTTTTGTTCACCATTGGAGGAGACGGGACCCTGCGCGGGGCCCAGGCCATCGCCGAGGAGATCGCACAGCGTAACCTGAAGATAGGGGTGGTCGGTATCCCCAAGACCATAGACAATGACATCTCCTTTGTGGAACAGTCCTTTGGCTTCGAGACGGCAGTCTCCGCGTCAAGGACGGCCGTCTATTCCGCGCACACAGAGGCAATCGGGGCGAGAAACGGCGTTGGCCTGGTGAAGCTAATGGGCCGTGATTCCGGATTCATTGCGGCATACGCCACACTCGCCAACAATGACGTAAACTTCTGCTTAGTGCCAGAAGTCCGGTTCACCGCCGAGGTCTTCCTGGACGCATTGAAGGATAGGTTGGAGAGAAGAGGGCACGCAGTTATCGTAGCGGGAGAAGGAGCAGGACAGGATCTGATGGAGGCGCGCCAGGAGTGCGATGCATCCGGGAATATTCGCTTTGGGGATATAGGCGTTTTTATAACGGATCAGATCAAAAACTACTTTAATGAAGCCGGGATAGAGGTGAACCTGAAGTATATTGACCCCAGCTACACCATCCGGAGCATGCCCGCAAACCCCAAGGATTCTGCGTTCTGCCTGCTGCTGGGCCACAATGCCGTGCATGCGGCCATGACAGGCCGGACGAACATGTTGGTGGGC
>DATKYC010000201.1:0-3579 GCA_035528695.1 Acidobacteriota bacterium
ACAATCTCGCTTAATGGGTGGGACACCAAGTTGTGAAGGATAAACTGGAAACGAACGGGCAATTTGGCAAGGCCACTTGACAACATTTTTACTCCTCATACTTTCGGCGAAGGCTGGCAATGTCTAGCTTCGTCCACCCAAGATCCTCCATCACCTTCTCTGCCAATGCGAGATGGTGATGGCTTGGGTGATGACCATTGTAATGATTTTCAATCTGAGAAAGTCGTGCGTGCGAATACCCCATAGCACGAGACAATGCCTCACTGGTAAGTCCTGAGGCGATCCTAAGCTCTCGAATATACGCCCCTCGCTTTTCAGCGGGGATTTTACAGGCGGCCTCCTCTGTGGCAAATGTTTCCACTTCCGGCTTTACCGTTCGTTTGGGAACCTTTACCGTTCGTTTGGGAACCTTTACCGGTTTGGGCGCCTTTACCGGTTTGGGCGCCTTCTTTGTTGCCCCCAGGATCAGCTGCAAGCCTACCATGTGGGAATTCCCAACGTAATCCGTCCACTTGAAGTTGACCACCTCAAAATTGCGCTCGAATTTCCGCAAGAGCCCCCTCCGGAGCCATTGCCAATCTTTGCCGGACATTTGGCGCCCAAAGGCCCAGTTGCAATACACTGCCGTAGGACCAGGCCGGCGAGTAGCCCTGATCGCTTGAATCAGCTGATCATGCTCTTCCTCTTTCAAGTGGACAAAGCAGCCCTCCTTCTTAATGCAGCGGAACGCTGTGAATTCCGCGCTCAAGGTCCGTGGGGCCAGGTTGGGAGCCACCATAAAGTCAAAGTCAAACACGTTGAACTTCTTCTTTTGGGCAGCCAGGCCCTCTACGATCCCCTCACAAGACAAAGAGATATCAATCTTACGGAACTGTGGCAAGCCCCGGTTGACTACTTCGTAGAAGTCCTGCAATTCAAGGAACTTCTCCTGATTCATCTCAAAGCCAGTGTAGCTTTCCACCGGAACGGTAAGGCCCGATCCAGTCAGGCATTGCATGTTTTCTACCGCTCGGTAGGCAGGCAAGCCAGCGATCACCAGCTTATCGAAACCTCCCAGGAGATTCCTATGGTGCATCATCATTCGGCCCAGGTTCCAGTATTGGAGGTCTTTTGCGTCATCTCCTTTTACGGTCAGGGGGGAACCATCCCCTTTAACGGCAAAGTGCTTTCGGGCCTTAGCTACTACGGAGCTAAGGGTAAGATCGTGAATCATTCCTGGTGTCATTTTTAGACTTTCTGGTTAATAATTAACTACGTGTGACTTAGTCAGCCCAGCCAACAACCGTAATGGTTTTTACACATAGTGCCCATTTTTCTTTTCGGGCCTCCTTCACAAGGCCCTGGTCTACGAGAAACTTTTGAGCTTCCACTTTGCTGTCAAAGAGCATATCTATAGGGTATTCGTATACCCTTGGGTTAGAGTGTGGGACCAAGAGTCTACCATCGGTTATAACTCTCCACGTATAGTGTGTTTCGGACTTGCCTGTCATTTTACCACTCCAATCGAGTCCCGAAACGCTGTTGCCCACAACGCAAGCTCATTTAGGCTTGCTCTCATCAAGTCATCATCGGCATCATCCTCTTCCAAATCCGCGACAAGTTCCAGTACCAGCTTTGCTTCTGACTGTCCAGAATTCCTAGCCGCCAGCTTCATTTCATTCAGGTTTTTCATAGCGTGTTCTCAGTGCGTTGCATCCTACCGTGGACGGGAGTCGTCGGCCCGGGCCGACTATCGGCAAAGCCCGTTGTCTGCCATATAAGTGCCAGGTCCACTGCCAAAACTTGCGCAATTTTAAGCGCCAGATTCGATGGCCTTGGAGGCGCCCACCGCGAAAGGTCACTAGGCCGCCCAGTATGGTACTCTGAACCCTCATTGCCAGTACGGGCAATCAGGGAACCACCAGGTGACCCTGTTGCACAATGGTACAAATCAAACTCCGTCGGCCCGGGCCCTTCCAGCTTAGGGAAGGAAATGCTAGCCAGGAATTCACAGCGTTCACAATCATGTTCAAACTTTGGCATCGTTTTCTTTCTGGCCCTGAAGGCCTAAGAACAAGATAGGACTGGTTCGATCCTTGTCAAGGGATCAGTTGAGGGCCAGATTGTGCTCAGGGCTCAGCTCCACCCCTGGGAGCTTACGAATCGCCTCCAACATGTCACTACAACATGCCAGGGCATCCTTCTCCATTGCCAGGATATCCTCGCTATCAAGATGATACAGGATTTCCAAAGCATGCATGGTGGTAATGCAGAGGGTGTGGTACTGAGATTCCAGACGCACATACTCCTCGCCTGGCCCTGCGGTCTTGAGGGCCTGCTCAATCATCCGCTTTACCCCTCGCCGCTGGTGGGCAAAGAACAAGAATTCCCCATCTTCACAGTCCAGATGCACCCGTGGCGTTCCTGCTGTGGAAATCATTCCACCGAAATCCAAGAACAACTTCATTTCTGGGCAGCGCACCCGAGAATAGGGGATGTTTTCTGATGCAAACTCCGCCGAGATGAGCGTGGCTACCCAGTCATTGGAGGCCACGATGGCCTTGGAGGTTTTGGTTCCCATAAGATATCGCATTGTCTTTTCCTTTCAGGTTGGATTGTTTGGCCGGGACGTCACCCTTTTTCCGAGTAGTCCCCCGCCTCTGCCTCTGCGAAGTGCCGCTTGGCAAACTCGAAGTCGGCAGCGGTAACGCTCGGGTAGTCTTCCTGAATCTCCGCAAGGGAAATTCCCCGAGCAGCAAGCTCCCCGACACGCTTCACCGTGATCCGCGTGCCGGGGAAGACCGCTGCCCCTCCCATAACTTCCGGGTTTGTGAGGGCTCGTACCGCCTTGCGCTCTTGGGCATCGAGCGAGCCTTGTGTGACCCTGTGGATATTCTTCATTGATTCTCGCCATTCGCCGAGGTTGGGGGAGGTGTTAAGACAAGCCTTTGCCTCATATTCGATATAGAACATTTCTTCTCGCAGCCGTGCGACCTCTTCCATGAGCCTGATGTTCCCGGCCACGGCTTCGTTGCGCTGCCCCTCCATAGAATGGTACATCTCACTTAGCAGATCCAGGTCCGCCAAGAAGTCAGGGTCGCCAAGCGCCGGTCGTTCCCTTTCGTCCTTCATCCTGCTCCACGAACACTCGTCATCGTGCGGCCCCGGCTCAGGGCTGTCACACTCGTAGCAGCAACGCACGAGGATGTGCCCGATGCCGTGTGCTACGTACTCGGCCGCATTGCTAGGTGCCTGCCACTCGGGGAAAGGGTGCTCGCTTGCGCTGGGCAAGTCCAGTTTTTCATCTTTCATTTCAGGAATCCCTGCCAGCTTTCTAGTAGCTGCATCTCGAAGTGCCCCTTCGGGAATCTCACGAAGAATCTCGTAAGACTTCTCTTGAGGGAAAATAGCCGGTGCGGAAACGCCCGGGAAAAAGACAGCAGTCATATTAGCTCCTACCAATCGAAAGTGGGGAAATCGGGATCGGGGGGAATGTCTCGGTCGAAGAGTACCATAGTCGCCTTCTCCTTAATGGCAAGGGAGTAGATCGGCTGGAACCAATGTTCGAGGGGTCGCTCCGGATTGTCCATGAGAAACACG
>DATKYC010000202.1:0-2881 GCA_035528695.1 Acidobacteriota bacterium
TCCTGCGAAGATCATCACCGTGCCGGACATCCCTTACACGCTCAACATGAAAAAGGTGGAGCTGGCAGTAAAAAAGGTGATTCACGGCCAGGAGGTGCTCAATAAGGATGCACTCAGGAACCCTGAATCCCTGGACTATTATGCACACCTGAAGGAACTTCAAGAAGATTAGACAATAAAGCTATCTCTTGGACCTCATCCCCCCGCTGTCATGACGTCAACAACTAGCGGCCAGTGTAGGCGTAAGGAGGAAGCATGGACAAGGCAACGGTCTGGTTCATGGATGCCCGCTCAAGGCGTTTCTTGGAATCCACGGCTATAAAGGGCCGTCAGATCCTCGAGCACTCCCGATGGCTTGACAACCTGAGGCCGGGTGACCTTGTGGCGGTCAAGACTCACATGGGCGAGGCCTATAACGTGGGGTACCTCAGGCCGATCATTGTGCGGACATTTGTGGAGGCACTTAAGGAACGGGGTTGCCGGCCTTTTGTGACCGATACCACGACCATGCCCTACCATCCCTGGATAAGTCGCACACTGGCCGTGGACCATTTGGAAACAGCCAACTCCAACGGCTTTAACCAGTCCTCAATGGGCTGTCCGGTAATCATCGCCGATGGCTGGGTGGGAACTGATGACGTGATTGTAGATCTAAGGGGAAGGGGAAGCTATCTGAATAAGCAGTTCGTCGCCCGGGCTATTGCGGATGCCGATGCCCTCCTGTCGGTCGCCCATTTCAAGGGTCATCCCGCTGGGGGCTATGGTGGCGCAATAAAAAACATTGGGGTAGGTGGAGCGAGCAAGCGGGGAAAGATGAACCTTCATGGCGCTCTCGCAGGAGACAAGCCTATAATTGATCCAGCACTCTGCCCTGGCCGCGAGTGCGAGTGGTGGCAGACCTGCCAGGATTGTTGTCCAGAAGAGGCAATCAAGATTAGTGAGAAAGGACTGGAGATTGACCTCGAGGCCTGTGTCTATTGCTTTGCGTGCGCAAACTTGTGCGTCAATATGTCCGGGATAAAGGCCATTCAGCGCTTCGACCACCTCCCTGCCCTTGGCCGCCGCATCGCCGACTCAGCGCTGGCCGTGATGATGACCAAGGAGCCGAATAATTCCTTCTTCATAAACTATGCGGTGGATATAACCCCTAGCTGCGATTGTTACGGATGGACCGACACCCCTATCGTAAATGGAATTGGTGTTCTTGCGTCCGGCGACCCAGTAGCGGTCGATAAGGCCTGTATAGACCTTATGAACCAGGCAGAGGGCCTCGTTAACTCACAGGCCGAAGAATATGGGGCTCTCGCCCCGGGCTCGAAAAAGCTCAATCTCATCAAGGGCAAGGACATTGAATCGCAGGTCTACGGCGGGGTAGAAAACGGCATGGGCACCGCTGATTATGTGATTCAAGAGGTTCCTCTAGACCGGAGTCAGGGGGCTATAGCCAGGTTCTACCCGGAGATAACCGCCAAAAAGCTTAAAGCCATGTATACCAGGAATCACCCCTTATCCAATTTGGACACCGCCTCTTTCGGCCGTCCTACCGAGGGTGTAACCAACCCCACGCACCCAAGGAAATAATTGCTTGAGGCAATTTCATGAGAATAAGATGGGTAACATTCCTGCCTTAATCCTGCCATATTTTTATTTCCTTGACAATATTAACAATGTTCACTAATAGGAACGTTGTTCATCAAAACAAACCGGAGCCCGCTTCTTTCTGGCTCACCGAAGGACCAATCCCGGCCTGAATGCCCAATGGAGCAAGATTATGGAGGTCTGTTATGCAGGTTAGACAAATGAGCAGTGAAGAGGTAAAGAATTATCTATTAACAAACTGGATGACCCACGATGCATTATGGTACAGGGATGTGGCCTCGACCTTTGGAATGGCCCAGGCAAGTCCTATGAATCTTAGGGTCTGCAGAAACCTAGGCAGAATAGAGTTCAGGCGACTTCTAAAGGCGACGGGATCAAATCCTCCCAAAGACATGGCGGAGGTAAAATTATTATATGAAGAGGCCCGAAGGATTCTTGTTCCACCCTTTTTTGAGGGGGATATGGATTTTCAGGGTGATAACTCAATCCTATTTAAGAACCGAACCTGTTTTGCCTACAGCGGAATGAAGGAAGCGGGCTTGATAGATGAGTATGAGTGCGGCATCTTTGAGAGAATAGAAGGTTGGTTTGATGCCATGGGATTGGAATATACGCGGACCCCTGATCTTAGCCGCTGTCTGAAATACAGGGGCCAAGAATGCAATGTTATGGTCCTGATTCATTTCAAATAGAAAAAGGTGCACAATCCATGTCTGTTGCAACGCTGGAGGTACTTAGAGAGAGAGAAAGGGGGGTCAGGAGGCAGCTGATCCTACTTGCTGCCCAGAAGCTCTTCGCGGAGAGGGATTTCAGGAGCGTGACGGTCAGAGAGATCGCAAAAGAGGCTGGAGTCAGCCTGGGCACCATTTACCGCTATTATGAAAACCTGGACGAGCTTTTTCTTGACGTCTTTTTCGCAGGAACCTTGAAAATAACCAGGCGCTTGGACAAGGAGTATGAGAAGGAGAGTAAGTGTTCCCTTCCGAGGTTCTGTGAGATCTATATTGGCTACCTAAATGAGGATATGAGCTTCTACCAGATGATGAGTCATTTCATGCTCGGGGGCAGGCTTTCCATTAATGCTCTGGAAAAGCTGAATCCGATCATGAGGGACCTCATGAACCGCATTGAGAAAATTGTAAAAGAGGCTGGTATCCAAGGTGAGACCCGCTTTGTCTCCCATGCACTTTTTTCATCCTTAAATGGTATTATGATTAGCTACGCACGCTATCCGGGCAGAAGTCTCGACGAAATTCGACAGCACACGCTCCGACTTTCCAAA
>DATKYC010000203.1:0-6820 GCA_035528695.1 Acidobacteriota bacterium
AAGTTAAGGAGGCTAAACAATGGGGAAAATAATAGGCATTGATCTCGGGACAACAAATTCGTGTGTCGCCATAATGGAGGGTGGAGATCCTGTGGTTATTGCGAATGCTGAAGGCAGCAGAACAACACCTTCTATGGTAGCGTTTACCGATAGTGGGGAGAGGTTGGTCGGACAAACTGCCAAAAGGCAAGCCGTGACAAACCCTGAAAATACAGTTTTTGCAGTCAAGCGCCTAATCGGCAGAAAATATGGTTCATCCGAGATACAGAAGGACATTAAGGTCCTTCCTTACAAGATCGTCCAGGCGGCTAATGGAGATGCCCATCTCTCGATCAGGGGAAAGGATTACAGCCCTGCGGAAATATCCGCTATGATACTCCAGAAAATGAAACAGACCGCAGAGGACTATCTTGGAGAGAAGGTTACAGAGGCTGTAATCACTGTGCCCGCCTATTTTAATGACAGCCAGCGGCAGGCCACTAAAGATGCCGGACGTATTGCCGGATTGAAGGTAGAGAGGATCATTAATGAACCGACGGCAGCTTCTCTCGCTTACGGACTCGACAAAAAGGGAGAGCGAAGGATAGCTGTCTTCGACCTGGGTGGAGGCACTTTTGACATATCTATTTTAGAGATAGGTGAAGGGGTCTTTGAAGTCAAGTCGACAAATGGTGATACCCACTTGGGTGGTGAGGATTTTGACCTTCGCATAATCGATTATTTGGCTGACGAATTCAAGAAAGACCAGGGCATCGATCTCAGGAATGACAAGATGGCACTCCAGAGGCTAAAAGAGGGGGCAGAAAAGGCCAAGATGGAGCTCTCCGGCTCTATTGAGACAGACATCAATCTCCCCTTTATCACAGCAGATGCCAGCGGTCCGAAACACCTGAACATAAAATTGACCCGTGCTAAGCTGGAAGCGCTTGTTGATGATCTGGTCGAAAAGGTGGTAGGACCGTGCAACACGGCATTGAGAGATGCAGGGGTTAAGGCCAGTGATATTGACGAAGTGATCCTGGTGGGAGGCATGATCAGGATGCCCAGGGTCCAGCAAAAGGTTAAAGAGATATTTGGCAAGGAGCCAAGCAAGGGGGTTAATCCTGATGAAGTGGTTGCGGTCGGTGCTGCCATTCAGGGCGGGGTTTTAAGGGGTGAAGTAAAGGATGTGCTTCTTCTGGATGTAACACCACTCTCACTTGGTATTGAAACCCTTGGTGGCGTATTTACCAAACTGATCGAGAAAAATACAACCATCCCTACGAAAAAGAGTCAGATCTTTTCAACGGCTGCGGATAATCAGCCCGCTGTCGAGATCCATGTATTACAGGGAGAACGCGAGATGGCTGCCAATAACAAGACCCTGGGGCGGTTCCAGCTTCTTGGTATCCCTTCCGCTCCCAGGGGCATCCCCCAGATTGAGGTGACCTTTGACATTGACGCCAATGGGATCGTGAATGTCTCTGCCAAGGACATGGGTACCGGCAAGGAACAATCCATCAAAATCACCGCTTCCAGCGGGTTGACTGAAGATGAGATTAAGAGTCTCGTGAGAGATGCCGAGATGCACGCTGGCGAGGACAGGAAGAAGCGCGAGCTGGCGGATGCCCGTAACATGGCTGACTCGCTCATTTATTCCGCTGAGAAGTCTCTCAAGGAAGTGGGAGATAAGGTTGATGAGGGAACCAAAGCGGGAATAAATCAGGCTATTGAGAGCCTGAAAAAGGCAATGGAAGCGGACAACACGGATGAAATAAAAAGGCTTACTGAGGAATTGACCCAGGCATCTCACAAACTGGCAGAGGCCATGTATGCGCAAGCCAGCCAGCAACAGTCCTACGCAGGAGGAGCGACAGGGGCCGAATCGACCGCCCGCGCCTCTAAAGACGAAGAGGTGGTTGATGCCGATTTTGAGGAAGTCCAGAAGTGATTATTGATGGTGTTTATTGGAAAAAGGCTATCCCCGCTATCTTGGCGGGGATAGCCTTTTTTTTCCCGGGCTGTTATCCGAGTGTACCGGTGAAAAAGGAACTTCCCAAGAAAGCCATGGTGGATCTCTTGGCCCAGGCTGAGGCATTCAGGCAAAGCGGCAGGTTCGAGGAAGCGCTTCAGGCGTACGGTGCCATAATTGAAGAATACCCGGAAGATGAAATATCGGCATTGGCCCTACACCGTATGGCGGAGATAAACCTTGCAACCAAGAACTACCAAAAGGCATTGAGGCTCCTACAATACATTCCGGAGAAGCATCCTAGTTATGAGGACCTACCGGCAGCGCGTTATCAAATCGCCAAGATCCTACACCTCCTTGGTGAATACCAACGCTCCAACGATGAGGCCCTCAGCTGGGTTGATAAATACCCGAGGCATTACTTAATGGGAGCCACTTGCCTACTCATAGGGGACACCTTCAAGGCCCTGCAAGACAATCCCCAGGCATTTAGTTGGTGGTTGAAAGCAAAAGGCTCATCGCCTGAGGACCTTCAGTTGCAAGAGGAGCTCAGAACCAGATTAGACAAATTGATTGAAACCAGTAACATAGAGGACCTTAAAGAACTGCCAATCTATGCTGCTGGGACCGAGTATGCCCCCAGACTCTACCATCAGATGGCCACTATATTTATGGAAAAAAATCAACTGGAAGAGGCCAGAATGGCGGCTTCGGCCCTGGTTAGCTCTACCAAAGAGGAATCATGGATTTCACTGGGGCGCCAAATTCTAGAGAAGATCCAAGACGAGTTGTCTGTCAGGAAAGGCATAGTGGGGTGTTTATTACCCCTCAGCGGACCATTCGCGATCTATGGCGAGGAAGTCCTGAACGGAATCCTGCTCGGTATAGGAATTTCGAGTCAACCGAACCAAGAGCCTGGTCTTGAATTGGCACTCAAAGATACTGCAGGTGAACCTGAACAGGCACTGGCCGGGCTTGAAGAACTGGTTGGCAATGAAAAGGTGATTGCCATTATTGGGCCCCTTTCCAGCAAGGTATCGATTCCCGTGGCCCTGAGAGCAGAGACACTCGGTGTCCCGATAGTTACTCTCACACAGAAAGCTGGTGTAGCCGAACATGGAGAGATGGTGTTTCGTAATTTCCTGACCCCATCTCGCGAGGCTGAAAGACTCTTGGATGCCGCCATAGGTGAAATGGGGATTAGGCGATTTGGCATCCTCTGCCCCAGAAACTACTACGGACAGTTTTTCATGAATCTCTTCTGGGACGGTTTGGAGGAAAGGGGAGGAATTGTAACCGCAGTAGAACACTACGACCCCGAAGAGACCGATTTTGCCGCTCAGATAAAGAAGATGACAGGGCTCTACTATCCGAGGCCAGAATCTCTGGTCCAGAAGTTAAGGGAGATGTGGCCGCCTGAGCAAGAGGAAAGTGAAACATATCCGGAAGAACCAGAACCCGTTATAGATTTTGAGGCCGTTTTCATACCCGATGACTTCCAGAGGGTGGCCATGATTGCACCTCAATTGGCCTATCAGGATGTCCTTGGAGTACTTTTGATTGGGACAAGCCTTTGGCAGTCGCCACAACTTATAGAGATGGCCGGAAACTATGTGCAAGGAGCAATTTTTCCCTCAGGTTTTTTTGAAGGGCTTAAAGATCCCTTAGTCAATGCCTTTTGCAAGGACTACAGCTCAAACTTTGATTCCACCCCAGGGATCTTGGCGGCAACTGGCTATGATACGATAAGGCTTTTCCAAAAAATAATCTCAGAGAAGAGTGTACGCACGAGAAAGGACTTCCAGAGGGCACTCCTCAACTCTAAGGATTTCGAAGGCATTACAGGAAAGATCTCTTTTGACCGGCAGGGAGAGGTGCAAAAAGAACCTCTCTTATTGACGATTTCTGGCAAGCGAATGGTCGTGTTACCTCAAACGCCTATCCAGTAGGCGTCTCAGTCTCCTCTGCTTCTTCCCCCATTTCACTTTTCTTGCTAGCGAGTTTAGCGACTAAGATACCGATTTCATACAATATTATTAAGGGGCCTGCCATCATTACCTGGGTAATAACATCGGGAGGAGTAAGTATTGCTGACACTACAAAGGACAACAATATCGCATACTTACGCTTTTTTTTCAAAAACTCCGGGGTCACGACCCCCATTTTTGACAGAAAGAACATAAAAACCGGGAGTTCAAAAACAAGGCCGAATGCAAAAAGCAGTTTTGTCGAGAAGGAGAAATATTGTTTTACGGAGGGGAGCGCTTTCACATATTCATTAGAAAATCCTATGAAAAATTTGAAGCCGAAAGGAAATACGATAAAGTAGCCAAAAAGAGAACCCCCCATGAAAAGAATAGTAGAAGACACCACAAATGGGATCAGATATTTCTTCTCCTTCTGGTAGAGGCCCGGGGCAATGAACATCCATAATTCGTAGAAGATTAAAGGAGTTGCAATTAGGATACCCCCAATAAAAGCCACCTTGAGATAGGTGAAAAACATCTCCGGCAGATTGGTAAAAATGAGCTTGTCACCTTCTGGCAGCACTTCCTTTAGAGGCACTACCAACACCCTGAAAAGATGTTCTGAGAAAATATAGCAGATGACAAAACCGACACCCACCCCAATCGCACAGACAACAAGCCTTTTGCGCAGTTCTTCCAGATGACTCAAGAAAGGCTGCTTTTGATCATTACTCATCCTCTTTCTTCTCCTTGACTGCGACTGGGTCTAGTGATTCTTTCTCCTTCTCTTGTTCTTCCTCTTTGGTATCTTCGGCCTCTTGTTCAATTCCGTCAAAATCCACGTATTTAGCCTTTTTCTCGGCAGGAGAGTCGGTCAATTCTAGATCCTCCGGCGTATCCAAACCACTAATGGAATCGATCAAACCCTCTTTTGCCTCTCTTAATTCTTCTTCTACCTCTTCAACCTTTAGGCTCTCCTTAATCTCCTGAGTGGCTTTTTTGAACTCCGCCATGCCTTTGCCAAGCGCCTTGGCCAGTTCGGGGAGTTTACTTGGCCCGATGACGATCAATGCAATAACCATTATAATAATAAGTTCCGGCATGCCTATGCCAAACATTTCTTCCTCCAAAAAGAGAGTGTCTATATCTTAATCATCAGAGCTGTTTCGTCACAGTTAGGGAACTTGGGGCATTTCAGACAGTCGGCCCAAATCTTGTGGGGAAGGGACAATTTCTCCACCTCATGAAACCCGAGTCTTATGAAAAAACCAGGAACGTAAGTGAGCGTGAACACCTTCTTAAGGCCGAGAGAGCGGGCCTCCTTCAGACATGCCTCAACAAGTTGAGAGCCGAACCCCTTACCCTGATGATCGTCTGTGACGGCCAGGGATTTGATCTCTGCCAGATCCTCCCAGCATACACCCAATCCGCACACACCGTAAATCAAATCTATCTCTGCATCATCCGCAAGGACAAAATAATCCCTCAGGTGATCATAGAACTCGCTCAAAGACCTGGGCAACAACAGACCCTGATCCGCATAGTGGTTAAGGATCTTGTGTATGGTCTTGACATCTCCCACGACCGCTTTTCTTATCCGCATTGTCCTCGTGCTATTCCTCAACTCTAGTTATAAAACCTTTTATCTTTTGTTGTTTGGCCAGGAGCATTATCAGGTCGCTGGCTTCATCTCTGGTCTTGAATCTCCCACACCTAACACGAAAGTAGGGTTTTCCTCTCACCTTAGCCTTATAAAAATATGCCTGGTAGCCGGATTTAGTTAGTCGCTCAGCCATCCTGGCCGCCTTCATCTCATCATCTAGCGAGGCTACCTGCACCGTAAACTCTCCCTCACTCCCCGATAATTTGCCCTCAGTGTCCTTGCTTGTCTGGCCCCCTTCCTTTTTCTTATCTGAGTGACTTTCTTGGGCCATTTGTCCTTTTTTGGTAGAAAGTTCCTCAAAAAACTCAAACTTTGGGTCCTTATCAAAATTTTTTATGAAATCCAGATCAGAGGGTTTTCTGTTACCCACCATACCCTGGAGTTTAACGATCGGGCGTCTCAGCTTAGAGAGCGTCTTAACCCTCTCAGGGAAAAACCCTCGCCCCACAAGAATACCAAGCACAAAGATCCAGGCCAGCAGGAAAAAAATACCTCCGCCCAGTAAAAGAGTAGAGGCAAGAGAAAGCTTTAGACGATAGGGTTTTTCTCTTTTTCGAGGTTCGGTTTTCTTGGAAGGCATATCTCCTCTGCCCTTTTCACATGCTCTCTGGGGCGCTTGTGCCCATAAGTTTAAGTCCGTTAGCTATAGTAACCCGCACCCCATCAGCCAGAAACAGCCTTGCGCAGCTCAACTCCCGGTCAGGGGTAACGATCCGATAAGCTGGAATTTTTGTGCCCAAATTGAAGTACCTATGGAATGAAGCGGCCAGATTAGTGAGGTAATAGGTCAAACGGTGGGGTTCCAGGGTCCTGCAAATGTCCTCCAAGAGGAAGGGGAACTCGGCCATCTGCCTTATAAGTGCCATTTCTTCATCCAATTCGAGGTATTTGAAGAGGCCTTCTGGATGATCGCCCAAGGAAATTCCTTCCGAGGCCGCCTTCCTGAAAATGCTACATATCCTGGCGTGTGCATATTGAACATAGTAGACCGGGTTATCACTGTCCTGCTTCTTTACAACGTCTATGTCGAAATCGAGTGTCGAGTCATGATTTTTGGTGAGAAACACAAACCGAACAGCGTCGACCCCAACCTCATCTACCAGTTCTTGGAGGGTGACATAAGTCCCTGCCCTTTTGGACATCTTAATTTCTTGCTCCCCCTTCCAGAGCTTTACAAGCTGTATGAGGATAACGGACAACCAGTCCTCAGGGATACCATAGGCGCAAAGGGCAGCTCTT
>DATKYC010000204.1:0-4715 GCA_035528695.1 Acidobacteriota bacterium
ATGCGAGGGGAACAGGGAGGGGGGAGGCATCACCCGTTGGGTAACTTCATGAAATGACCAGGCCGTGAGACTTGGAACGGAGGAAATGGAACCATGAACCGACGAACGCGCGTTGCTATTTTCAAAGACCTAAATTAATACGACACTGAGAGTTCAGAGGTGAAAACCATGAAAGTCCTGCTGGTCTCCGCCAACACAGAACCGATAAATATGCTGGTCTTGCCCTTGGGATTAGCCTGCGTCGCAGCAGCAGTCCAGGCCGCAGGTCATGAGGTAGAACTCCTTAACCTGATGTACCAACAAGATGCATCGGAGGTTCTCAAACAAGCGATCAAAGGCTTTCAGCCTGAACTTATCGGGATATCAGTCAGAAACATCGATGACCAGTGTATGGAAAAACCAAGATTTCTCCTCGATTCCGTAAAAGGTGTTGTTGCCGATTGCCGAAGACTTTCCAAAGCCCCCATTGTCCTGGGAGGGGCAGGTTACAGCATCTTTCCACGGAGTGCACTGGCCTATCTGGGGGCTGATATGGGGATTCAAGGAGAGGGCGAGAAGGCCTTTGTCACTCTCTTGGAACGGCTTTCTCAAGACGCCGATCTTTCCAGAATACCCGGCCTCTACACCCCGGATAAGGGTCTTCAGGCTGAAGTGAGATCCTCAAGAGATCTGGACGATTATCCCTTGCCACTCCCTCACGTCCACCTTCCCACACCTTCCACTCTCAATAATGGGGATATATGGCTACCTTTTCAGACCCGCCGTGGCTGCCCCATGAATTGCAGCTACTGTTCCACCCCCACCATCGAAGGGCGGATCATGCGGAGGCATTCACCTGAGCGTATAGTGGAGGCCATTTCCCGTTATGTTGAGGCTGGATTTAGGAAATTCTTTTTTGTTGACAGCACCTTCAATCTCCCCTCCTCCTACGCAAAGGTACTCTGTGAGCATCTGCAGAAAGCGGGATTGGGTATTTCCTGGAGGTGCATTCTGTACCCCTGGAAGGTGGACGAAGAACTGATTGGGAAAATGGCAATGGCTGGATGCGAAGAGGTCAGCCTGGGCTTTGAAAGCGGTTCCATGGATATCCTTCGCTCCATGAACAAACGCTTTCAACCCGAAGAGGTCCACGAGATCTCAGATAAGCTCAAAGCTTACGGCATCGACCGGATGGGGTTCTTGTTGCTTGGAGGACCAGGGGAAAACAAAAAAACAGTTGAAGAATCCCTCTCTTTTGCTGATTCATTGGGCCTGGAGGCCATGAAGGTCACCACGGGAATCAGGATTTATCCATATACCCCACTTGCCAAGAGCGCTGTCAAACAAGGTTTGATTACCACGGATGACGAACTCCTTTTTCCAAGGTTTTACATGGCAGGAGAGCTGGAAGATTGGCTTCGCGTAACGTTAAGAGACTGGATGAAGGAGCGCCCCCATTGGCAGGCATGACCGCCCGGCGCGGTTTGTGATTGACTCCCAAGGAGGATTTCTCTATCTTTCTTTTCCTGTAACCTTTCCTGCACAATTCCGTCTAAAACTTCTTTTGAAAAACAGGTTTATCAAGTTGAGAGGAGAAAAGTATGATCGATTTCGCATTTACCAAGGAACAGGAAGAGTTTAGGGCGAAGGTAAAACAGTTCGCCAGGGAAGAGGTCGAACCTAGAAAGAAGCAATGGGATACGGAAAGAAAGTCAGCTCTCCCAATAAACGAAAGGCTTGCTGCGTGGGGGCTTCTGAGAGCCGATATAGACAATATTACCAGAGGCATCCTCACCGAAGAGGTGGCGTATGTGGACTTTAACAGCGCCATGCCGGCAGTATGGTCTACCCTTCCCTTTGCCATGCAGCAACTTCCAGGGGTGCCCGAAGAGGTTAGTGGGCTGATACGGCAGAGGATACTAAGCGGAAAAAGCTTTCTGGCCTTTTGTTTTGGCGAGCCCGGTGCTGGAACGGATATGGCTAAATTCGAAACCAGGGCCGTAAGAGACGGGGGAAAATGGGTAATAAACGGTATCAAAAATACCATAAGCTGGGTTGATGCCGATTACTACTGTGTCTGTGCAAGAACAGGGGGCGAAGAAGACGGCGTGCGGGCACTGACTGATTTCCTGGTACCCGCCTCCACTTCAGGTGTCAGCACCCCTGAGGTCTGGGCTGATATGGGATCCAGGGGGGCGACCCGAGGTACGGTCCGTTTTACCGATGTGAGGATTCCATTGAACTATGTGATTGGAGAAATAGGTAAGGGGTATGTCCTGGCGGCCGAATTTTTCGACACCAACCGCGCCTTTATTGGCCTCAAGTGCATTGGCGCCGCCCAGGCCTCCGTGGATGAAACCTGCGAATACGTAAAAAAACGGGTGGTAATGGGAAACCCGATCTCCAGGTACCAGGGCGTCAGTTTTCCCCTTGCCGAGGCGCAGACTCTTCTTGAGGCAGCCAGGTGCCTTTGCTA
The DNA here is from genome assembly GCA_035528695.1 of Acidobacteriota bacterium. Lineage (GTDB taxonomy): Bacteria > Desulfobacterota > DSM-4660 > Desulfatiglandales > Desulfatiglandaceae > DATKYC01. Next base: position 2,456 of record DATKYC010000204.1, read on the forward strand.
CAAGACACTCTGGAAGGCTGACCGGAGAGAACGCCGTACTACTGAAGGAGCCATGTGTAAATGGTGGATACCTGAGATCACCCTGGAGATTGTCCGGAAGTGTCTCTTATTCCATGGGCAATATGGTTATACCGAAGACCTACCCTTCGAGCAGAGGCTGAGGGATATCCTTGGCTGGCAGATAGGAGACGGCACTGCCGAACCCTCCAAGCTCTTGATTGCCAGAACTATGATGGGCAAGGAGTATGTAGGTTAGGCAGTGCTAGGGTTGGAGTTCTTTTCTGAGGTTTATAAAATTGCTCCGGTTAAATCCCAGGGTCTTAAAAAATGACAGGAGATCCACAGAATCCCACCTGACCGAGGTGAAGATATTAGTGATTCCCTTCTCGAGGTAAACGCGGAAAATTTCTTCAGCCAACCTTTTCCCCACGCCCTCCCCCATTAATTTGGGGATCACACCCAGCATGGCAATCCAGGCACTCTTCTCAAGACCATACCCGCCATATATGATGTAACTGATCATATAACCAACGACCTTGCCATCAAGCTCAGCCACGAAACTGGCGTCCTCCCCTCGTCTGAGCTGTTCTCCAATAATCCGCTTGAAATCAATCTCCGATGGGGCCTTGGTGATGAGAGAGAGAATCCGCCTGATTTCATCGGCATCTTCAGCCCTTATTGCCCTTACAACCAAATTTTCTAATGGCTTATCCAACGCCTATTCACCCATAAATTGTTTAGTCAATCCTGATGATCTTTACCCGAAAGCCAACCCAATCCGGAGGAAGGTAGATCCGACCGCTGTTGCCGCTCAACTTCACGACCTTTTCCACCATCTCCTCGCCATAGACTTCAAACTTGACTTTCAGTGTATCCGTCTCTTTTACAGGCTTATGTTCATTCCTTAATTTTTCGTCATTGCTCATTTTGCCGGATTCTCAATACTGATGGCCTCGTGGAGCCCCACGGGCAAGCCCGTGGCACCACTTAGTTTCGCCGAATTGCTTCGCAATCGGAGGGACTTAGCATTCATCCACGGCTAAAGCCGTGGCCTTCTACGGGCGGGGTAAAAAGTCGTCACTCCGGTGAAAACCGGAGTCTATAAGTTTTTTAACTCCTTGAAAATACTGGATTCAGGCTTTTGCAGGAATGACCAAAAACACTGTTTTCCGACTTTTTACGAAGCCGTCATTAATACTTTCCAATAACATATTTTAATGTCTAATTTCGAGAGTTGATTAGTAGAACGGCTGTTTTACTCCCATGCCCTCAGTAATAAACAGAATCGGAGACATTTAATATTCATTAGCTACTTATTGTCAAGCAAAACCCCTTGAAAACCTCGTTCCAGTAATCACACATCGCCACCCATATTTTTTTTCCTACTTATGATCTTCCCAACAAAATTTGGTAAGTTGTTACAACAATTGGAAGGCTGCCCTCAGTCAGAATCGCGATTCTTCCCGTGCATCCGGTCTGTTTTCTCCTAATTGGTTGAAATATATAAATCTTTTTTCGAATAAATTCCAGGGCCGATATCACACTAAACTTGGCACGTCACTTGCTTGGGTCTAAATCAGAGGAAAGCTTGAAACCCCGCAAAAAGCTAGTATCAAGAACAGCCTCGGACCTGTAACCGGCATCTTTATAAAAGCTCGGTCATGCTGGAGCTAACATAAATTTTACGGAAACATTGCATGTCATACGGGATCAAAAGCCACGCAAGAAACTACAGGAAAGCCCTCTGGAAAGTATTCGGATGGTCGGCTTTTGCGCTGGCACTGGTGGTATACGTAATTAGTAGATGATCTCAGTCACAAAGAAGATCACTTACACGGACGTCAAGGGAATAACACAGAGGAGATGTTTACCTCCGATATTAGAGTCGGCAACACATACCTCTACAAGGGTAACCACTCACTCGCTCAAAAGGGCAGTGTCAGGGAGTACCCGTAAGGGCCACGCCTCACCAGGAGCGTGATGGAGGCCCTATGGTGGTATCGGCTTATTACCTTCTTGAACTCATCAAGGTTCGTGATTGCAACGCTGTTGACCTTCAGGATCAGATCCCCGGATTGAAGGCCTATCCGTCCTGCCTCTGATTGCCGCCTGACCTCAAGTATCGATACCCCGCCCTCCAGCCCGTATTTCCCTCGAGTGGCCTTATCTATTTCACCAACCTTGATTCCCAAACGCCGGTCAACCACATCCAGCGCCAGCTCCAGAGGAAAGGAGGACGGCTGGACAGCAACGCTCAGTT